>JAVJQK010000114.1 GCA_040218145.1 Sandaracinaceae bacterium
CCTCCCGCGCCGCGTCTAACCCGACGTGGACAAGAACCACGAAAACCTGGCGATGGGCATCGGCGCGGCGCCGGCCTCACTCCCCTCAAGCAGCGTGCGCGAGATCCGCCGTCTGAACCTCAGACACCTCGCCCGCTAACAACGAGCTGCCCGTCGCGGAGCTCGGTTCTACGCTGCAGCGGCTCGCGCGCGCCGTGGACTGACGACGATCAGGCCTTCTCGCGGAGCGCGCGGAGGAGGTCGACGTAGCTGACGATGCCCTGCAGCTCGCCCGTGCCGGGGTCGACGACGGGGAGCGCGCCGACCTTCAGGTCGAGCATCCGGTCGATGGACTCGCTCAGGTCGGTCTCCGGGTGCACGGTGGTCACGTCGGGGGACATGACCTCCGAGACGGGCGCGTCGTAGCGGGAGCGCAGCTCGTCGAGAGACGCCTCGTCGATGAGGCGCGGGCTCATGACGCTGCGGAGGTCGCGGTCGCTGAGCATGCCCACCAGCGCGCCGGCTTCGACGACGGGGAGGTGGCGCACGGTGTGCCCGGCCAGCAGCTCGGCCGCCTCGCTCAGGCGCGCTCGGGCGTGCACGACCACGGGCGACTCGCTCATCACGTCTCGAACCAGCATGAGGACTCCTTCTGGCGACGCGCGCGGCCTCGCCCATGCTCGCGCGCTGCAAGGGACGAGCCCACGGGCCGACGATCGGGAGGGAGCGCGCGCGGGGCACGAGAGGCCCGCAAGTCGTGCGATGAAGGCGCAGCACGTGCGCTGCGCGCTCCTCGGGTGGGACGCCTCAGCGCGGGCGAACCACGACGTCGCGCCGGCCGCGGCGGCGCTCGATCCTGCGGTCCTGGCGGTCGCGGCGGCGCTCGATCCGGCGGTCCTGGCGGTCACGCCGTCGCTCGATCCGGCGCTGCGGCTGAGCGCGTCTGGCCGGAGGCCGCGCACGGACGCGGACGTGACCCGGCGGGACGCGTCGAACGCGCACGCCGGACCGCGCGCGGTAACGTCGGTAGCGCGCGGGGCGGTCGATGACGACGACGGGCCTCGGTACGACGTCCACGCTGACCGCGGTCCATCCGCCGAGGTAGCTCGAGCGGTACCAGACGCCGTTGTCGTACCGCCAGTAGACGTCGTTCGCGTAGAACACGGGCTGGTCGTAGTCGGCGACGACCCACACCCCCGGCTTGACCTCCACCAGCTGCGGAGCAGGGGCGCTGACGGTCGCGGTGTAGCCGACGCTTCCGGCGCAGCCGGCGACGGAGAGCAGGGCGCACGAGAGCGCGGCGGTCGCGGCGACTCGGAGGGCGCGCTGAGACATCGTTCGGTCTGTCATCCCCAGCATGTGCGCCCCGCGGTCACTTCTGCAGCTCCCTCGGGCCCGCGGCGGGGTTTCGCGCCATGCTTCGCGACCATGCACGACCTGGCCGTTCTGTTCGAGCATCCGTCCTGGCAGGAGCCGCTGTTCGCCGCGCTCGAAGCGCGGGGGGTGGACTTCGTCCCCGTGGACCTGAAGAGGGCCGCGTATGGCTCCGACGACGCCGCGCCGGCCCGGGTGGTCTTCAACCAGGCGAGCCCGAGCGCGTATGTGCGCGGGCACGAGCGCGCGGTGCCGCACGCGATGGCGTTCATGCGTCACCTGGCCCGGCTGGGCTGCGACGTGATCAACGACGCGGACGCGTTCGCCCTCGAGCTGTCCAAGGCGGCCCAGGTGGCGCTCTGCCGGGAGCTCGAGATCGACCACCCGCGCTCCGTCGTGTTCAACGACGTGGAGGCGGCGATCGCGCGGACGGAGTCGTGGCCGCGCCTGCTCAAGCCGGACCTCGGCGGGAGCGGGGCGCGCATCCAGGTGGTCGACGGGCCGGACGCGCTGCGCGACGCGCTGAAGCACGACGGAGTCTGGGCGCCGGACAACCTGTTCCTGCTCCAGGAGTATCTCGAGCACGATCCGGCGCAGGGCATCGTTCGGATGGAGTTCCTCGGGGGCGAGCTGCTCTACCCGATGCGGGTCGTGACGCACGGCCGCTTCAACCTCTGCCCGTCTCCGGTCTGCAACCCGGAGGACGGAGGCGACGGGGTGTGCGAGGTGCCCGCGCTCGAGAGCGCACCGGTGGAGTTCTACCCGCTGCACGACGTGCCCCCCGAGGCGGTCGAGGCGGGCCGGCGCATCCTGGACGCGGGCGGCATCGACGTGGGCGGCGTGGAGTACCTCGAGACGCCGGACGGGCGACGGGTCTTCTACGATGTGAACGCCAACTCGAACCTGCGACCGAGCGTGGCCGCCGAGTTCGGAGTGAAGCCGTTCGAGCGAGTGGTCGACTTCCTGGTCGGGCGCATCGGGCGCGTGAAGCAGTCAGCGTAAGGTAGCGACGACCTTGCCGAGCACCCGGCCTGCGCCGAGGTCGCGAAAGCCCTCCGGGAGCGCGTCGAGCGCGCACTCACGATCGATCACGGGGCGCAGCTCGCCCGAGACCACGCGCGCGGCGAGTTCTTCGAGGTCGGCGACGTTCGGTCTGTGGACGAGGATCCGCAGCTTCTTGCTCCCGAAGAGCGAGAGGACCGGCCCGAGCGAGGCGTGCTGGAGCAGGCGCGGGATGGTGCCGCCCGCCATGACGTAGACGCCGCCGTCGCGAAGCGCGCGACGGTGGGCGAAGAGGGAGCGGCGGCCGACGACGTCCAGCACGAGATCGAAGCCCTCGCGGTCCCGCGTGTAGTCCTCGCGCTCGTAGTCGAAGACCTGGTCGGCGCCGAGCGCGAGCAGACGGTCGCGCTTCTCGGCCCGGTCGACGCAGGCGACGTATGCGCCGCGCGCCTTGGCCATCTGCAGCGCCATCGTGCCGACGCCCCCGCCTGCGCCCTCGATGAGCACGCGATGACCTGACTCGATCCCGCCGCGGAGCCTCAGGCCCTGGAGCGCGAGCACGCCGGCCTGAGGCAACGCCGCCGCGACGGCGAAGGAGATCTCGCGGGGCTTGACCGCCAACATGTCTTCTCTGGCACAGGCGTACTCCGCGAGGGCTCCCCAGCGCCCACCGGAGTTGTCGCCGAAGACCTCGTCGCCGACCTTGAGCCGCTGGACGCGGGCGCCGACCTCGACGACGCGGCCCGCCAGGTCGCAACCGAGGATCGGGTGAGGCGGGCGGAGCGGGCCGAACAGCCGGATGAGGGGGCTGCCGACCAGCAGGTCCCAGTCCCATGAGTTCAGCGCTGCGGCGTGGACCTCGACCCGAACCTCGTCCTCGGCCGGCGCGGGGATGGGCATGTCGCGGCGCGCGAGCACCTCGGGCGGGCCGTAGCGATCGTAGACGAGGGCTTGCATGGCGATTCTCCGACGGCGTGTACGCGCCCTCGCGGTCCCGTATTTCGCTCGCAGTGGAGCGCGAGAACCGGCAAGATCAAAGGTCGATGGCGGAAAAAGACGCGAAGGACGCGGCCGGTCCAAGGAAGAAGGCGCCCATCCGGAAGCCCACGCTCATCGGTATGGCGGTGATGACCGAAGACGGGCCGATCGCGAAGCTGCGGAGCGAGCCGCCGCCCGAGCCCGCCGCGGAGGAGACCGAGCCCGAGAAGCCCGCCGCGCCGGAGCCGCCGGCTCCGCCCAAGGCCAAGGCGAAGCCGCCCGTCCCGCCGCCGCCCAAGAAGAAGGCGCAGAAGCCAGCGTCGCTGTCGGGCGGCGTCTACTCCGTTCGCCGCCCGTCTTCGTGGAAGGCCATCGCCGCCGCGCTCGAGACCCACAAGGCGCAGAGCGTGCCGCCGCCCGCGAAGACGCCCGCCGGGGCCGGTGCCCGAAGCACGGCGCAGGCCGAGGCTCCGACTGGCCAGGACACGGCGTCGGCGGACGTCGGCGCCACTGACGCTGCGGCCACCAACACTGCGACCACCGACACAGCGGCCACCGACACTGCGACCACCGACACTGCGACCACCGACACTGCAGCTACCCACGCTGCGACCACCGACACAGCGGCCAGCGACGCTGCGGCCGCCGAGGCTGCCACTCCGGACGACGCGATCTCGAAGGCGGCCCACGCCGACGCGGCGCCCAGCGAGGCGAGCCTCGAGGACGCGCCGGTCGATGACGGCGCGGCGGCTGCTCCGGAGGCGGGGCGCGGAGACGACGTCGCGCCCGCGGCGACGGAGATCGAGGCCCCTGCCTCGCCGGCCGAGAGCGCGGACGCACAGGCGGCGGCGCCCCAGACGGGCGGCGACGCAGCCGACACCGTGCTCGACATGCGGGTCGTGCCGCCGGACATGCCCACGCCGATCCTCGGGACGCCCCAGGCCGACCGCCCGGCGGCGTCGAACCGGGGGATGCTCTGGGCCATCGCTGGCGTCGTCCTGCTGGCCGCGCTCGCGGGCGTCGCGGTGCTCGTCTTCGGCTCGGGTGACGATCCCCCGGCCGCCGACGCGAGCGAGCCGCCCTCGGACTCGCCGGAGACACCCGCCCCGGAGGCGACCGCGGCCAGCCCAGACGAGGCGCCTGACGTGGCCTCTCCCGACGAGACCTCGGAGGACGCGGCCGAAGAGACGGCGGAGGCAGCGGACCCGGCGAACGAGGTCGGCGAGACCGACGCCCCGCCGAGTGACGCCACCCGCGAGGAGATGCTCGCGTTCGAGCTCGAGCCGCCGCGCCCGAGCCGGCGGGTGTCGCGCATGTCGCAGGCAGACCGACGCAGGCGCTCCACCCGCGCCAAGCGGCTCGCGCTGAGCGCGTACCGCGACGGGGAGCACGCGGAGTCCGAGCGGCTCTACCGCGAGGCGCTCACCTACAACTCCTGGGACGTGGCCGCGGTCGAAGGCCTCGCGCGCGCCATCGCGCAGCAGGGGCGCTTCCCCGAGGCGCGCGCGTGGGCTCAGCTCGCCGTCGATCGCAACGCACGGAGCGCCCAGGCGTACCGCGTGCTCGGCGACGTGTGGAACCAGGCCGGCTTCGCCGACGACGCGCGCAACGCGTGGCGACGGGGCCTGGTCCTCGACCCGAGCGACCGCTGGCTGCGTCAGCGCCTGAGCGAGCTCGACGAGACCCCGTAGCTGTCTCTCAGTAGACGGGGCCGCCGTCGAGCAGGTAGCGCGCGTTCAGCGCCGCGATGCCGAGCGCCTGCGTGCCGAAGTAGCGGAGGTTTCCGTCGGTGTAGTCGGCCTCGACGCGCGCCTGCACGCGGCGGTCGCGGCGGCCGAGGACGAGCCACTCGTGGAGGCGTCCGCACGCGCCGCAGCTGCCTCCCGGCGCGGGGTAGAGGCCGCCGGTGCCGTCCACGTTTCGTGCGTACGACCCGTCGGGCTGCCACATGACGTCGAGCAGGGTCGACGCGAGCGCGGCGTGGTCGTCCGCCGTCCAGTACATCTCGTGCTCGGTGGCCTCGACGATGAACGAGACGATCGCGCCCGCGTGTGACGTGTCCTGGACCTCCTCACCCTCCGGCACGCCCCAGTGGCTCGACCAGGTGTAGGCGCTGGGCGTGCTGGGGTTCGCGTAGAGCTGCTCACGCAGGTTGGAGGGGCGGCCCGGCATCTCGCCGAAGGAGATGTTCTCGAAGACCTCGAGGTACTCCATCTCGCCCGTCATGACGTGGAGCTCCATGCCGATGCGCGCCCAGTGGCTCGCCATGTGGGTGCGTGACCGGTAGAGGTTGCCCTCCCCGCGCGAGCGCCACTTCTCCCAGACGTGTTGCCGTGAGAACGCGAGCAGCTCCTCGTAGCGGGCCTGGTAGTCGGCGCGAGCGCGCACCTCGGGGTTGTCGTGCAGGACGCGCACGAGGGAGACGACGTGCCGCCAGTAGTAGCTCTCCCAGAGCGGGTAGGACTCGCCCCCGTTCGTGGCCGGGCCCGGCCAGTGGCGGTAGCCGTCTGCGCCCAGCTCGGCGTCGGCCAGGGTGCTGTCGATGAGCCCGAGCACCAGGTCGAGGTAGGCGTCGTCGCCCGTCGCGCGCCACATCGAGGTGAGCCCGTCGATGCAGTACGACAAGAAGTAGTGCTCCTGGTCGACTCCGGTCGAGGTCGCCAGCTCCGTGCAGTACTCGCGGTCGCGGCGCTCCCACTCCGCCTGCCAGAGCGTCTCCCACTCGCTGACCGCCCTCGGGCACTCCGGGCCCGGGCAGCCGTCCAGCGCGCAGCGCAGGCCGTCGGCGTGATAACCCGGGTCGCACTCGCAGCTCGCCTCGGCGCCCTCGACGCAGCGTCCGACCGGGCCGCAGTCCACGCCCTCGCAGACGCCCGTGGCGGGGCCCGCGTCCGCGCCCGCGTCCAGCTGCGTCATCGCGTCCGGGCGGTCGGGGCTGGCGTCGGGTGAGGCAGTGGACGCGTCCACGCCTGCGTCATCGGCGGCCCCGCCGTCGCAGGCGGTGAGCGCGAGGGTGAGAGCCAGGAGCGAGGTGAAGCTGCGCATGCCTCCCAGACTGCCAGCGGACGGGCGCGCGATCTCGGGGAGGAACCGTACGCCGTCCGATTCGCGCGGGCGTCAGCCCCGGTTGAGGCCGTGCTTGTCGAGCTTCTCGTAGAGCGTGGCCCGGCCGATGCCGAGGCTCTTGGCCGCCTCGGTGCGGTTGCCGTCCGTGGCCTCGAGGGCTTGCGCGAGCAGGCCGCGCTCGTAGGCGGCGAGGCGCTCTTGCAGGCTCGCTTGCTTGGGCGGCTCCGCGCCCGGGGCGTCGCCCGGGAGCAGCTCGAGGTCCAGCCCATCGGGCGGGCTCAGCGCGACGAGGCTCTCGATCGCGTTGCGGAGCTCGCGCACGTTGCCGGGCCAGCGGTACGCGAGCAGGCGGCGCCGCATCGCGTCGGTCAGCGGGTAGGCGGCCGCGCCGTAGCGCTCCGCGAACTCGTCCAGGAAGCGCCGCGCGAGCACCGGGATGTCGGCCGGACGCTCCCGCAGCGGCGGCACGTGCAGGTTCACCACCCTGAGGCGGTAGTAGAGATCCTCCCGGAACTCTCCGCCCTGGACGTGCCGCTCGAGGTCGCGATGGGTGGCCGCGAGGATGCGCACGTCGATCTTCACCGGGCGGTCCTCGCCGACGGGGCGCACCTCTCCCTCCTGGAGGACCCGCAGCAGCTTCGCCTGCGTCCGCGGATCGAGCTCGCCCACCTCGTCGAGGAAGAGCGTGCCGCCGTCGGCCTCGCGGAAGAGGCCCGCGCGCGACTTCACCGCGCCCGTGAACGCGCCGCGCTCGTGGCCGAAGAGCTCGGCCTCGGCCAGCTCCGGCGTGATGGCGGCGCAGTTGAAGCGGATGAAGGGCTGCTCGGCGCGGTCGCTCGCCCGGACCAGCGCGTCGGCGAGCCGCTCCTTGCCCGTGCCGCTCTCGCCCGTGATGAGCACGGTGACCGGCCGCGGGGCGACGCGGGCCGCGAGCACCGCGAGGCGCTTCATCGGCTCGCTCGCGAAGGCCATCGAGCGGCTGAGGTTGAGCTCCGCCTCGAGGCGCTCGTTGTCGGCCGCGAGGCGCACCGTCTCCACCGCGCGCGCGACGACCGCGAGCAGCTCGTCCGTCTCGAAGGGCTTCTTGAAGTAGTCGTACGCGCCGTGCTTCATCGCCTCGACCGCGGCGCGCTCCGAGCCGTGGGCGGTCAGGAGGATCACGCGCGGCGGCTGCGGGCGTGTCTGCAACGCCGACAGGAGCGAGAGCCCGTCGCGCCGCGGCATCCGGAGATCCGTCAGCACCAGGTGAAAGCCCTCGCCCACCCTGCTCAACGCGTCCTCTCCGTCGACGGCCTCCTCGACCTCGTAGCCCTCGTCCTCGAGCACGCCGCGCAGCGTGTACCGCACGCCCTCGTCGTCATCGACGACCAGGATCCGCGGGGTCACGAAGCCACCTCGATGGGCAGCGTGAGCTCGGCCACGGTGCCGCCGCCGTCGCGGCTGGCCAGGAGCAGCTCTCCGCCGTGCTGGCGCGCGAGGCCGCGCGCGACGACCAGGCCGATCCCGGAGCCCTGCGCCTTGGTGGTCACGCCCGGCTCGAACACGCGCTCGGCCACCTCCGGGTCGACGCCGGGGCCTCGGTCGAGGACCTGCACCAGCGCGCGCTGCGCCTTCGCGCGGACGCGGAGGATCACGCGCTCGCCGGGCGGGCTCGCGTCGAGCGCGTTCTGCACGAGGTTGATGAGGACCTGACGCACCTTTCGAGGGTCGCACCGCAGCGACACCGGCGCATCCAGGTCCGCCTCGACGCCGACCGACCGCTCCGCCGCGAGCGCCTCGTGCAAGCGCGCCACGTCGCGGGCCAGCGCGCCGAGCTCCACCTCCTCCATCGACAGGGGCACGAGCGGGCGGGAGAAGTTGAGCAGCTCCTCGAGGATCTCCTGCATGCGGTCGACCTCGCGTCGCAGCACCCCGAGCCGCTCGGCGGGCTTCCCCTCGGCCGTCTTGGCCACGAGCGCGGCGAGGCCCTTCACGCTCGCGAGCGGGTTCTTCAGCTCGTGGGCCAGCTCCGCGCTGAGCGCGGTGAGCGCGCGGCTCTGCTCGGCGTGCATGGCGAGGGCGCGATCCCGCTCGCCGATGGCCTCGTCGAAGAGCTCCTCGAAGATCCGCCGCACCCCCACGCCGACGCGGGACGCGACGATCAGCATGAGCGAGTAGAGACACGCCGCGATCCAGGGCGCGGGGCCTCGCTCGAGCGCGGAGGCGGCGCCGAAGATCTCGGGGATCAGCGTGTCCACCGGCGCGCCGCTCGCGTGCACCCAGGCGAGCGCCCACACGGTGGGGACCTCGAGCAGCAGCACGGTCAGGGTCATGGCGAGCGGCTCCACCAGCACCGCCGCGACGAGGCTCATGATGACGATCGCGGGGACGACCGGGCTGAAGAGCCCCCCGCTCGCGGTCACCATCGCGAGCTGCCCCGCCGCCATGACCACCAGGTTCAGCGGGAGCACCAGCGCCTCGATGCCCTGGCGGCGATAGCGCACGAACTCGACGGTCGAGACCGAGAGCAAGACCGCGATCACCCCGAGAAGGAGGTGCCGCCGCCACGCCGTGGGCTCGAAGAAGACGAAGGTCAGCGCGACGAGGCTGAGCACCGGCGCGACCACGAGCCGCGCGCGCACGAGCTTGGCGAACGCCCGATCACGGGCGCCGCGGCGAAAGGAGGGCGTGTCGGTCGGGGGGCGGGCCACGGCGTGCACGAGGCGCGAGAGCAGGGGCGCGGTGATGCTACCAAGGGCGTCCACGCGCAGGGGGAGCGCAAGCGTCGAGCCAACGCGCGCAGAAGGCCCCGCGCGGCGCGGGTGTCCGGGATGCCGGAGAGCCGCTGTCCGGGGATCCGGACACGTGGCGCCCCGGCCTCTCCGCTCGCCCGCGCCAGCGACCTGGCATGGCTATCGCTGTGACGTGCGACATGAAGCGAGTCGTCATCGTCGTCATCGTGGTGGGCGCGGCGCTCAGCGCGGCGATCGCCTGGAAGATCCACGCGCAGCGAGAGGCGCTCGAAGGTCCGCCCCAGGGCTCGGGCGTGATCGAGGGAGACGGGGTGGACCTCGCGGCGCGCATCGGGGCGCGTGTGATCGCGGCCCCCGTCGAGGAGGGAGCGCGCGTCGAGGCGGGCGCCGTGATCCTCGAGCTGGCGTGCGATGAGCCCGAGGCGCGGCTCGCCGAGGCGGAGGCGCGGCTCGCGGCGGCGGGAGCGCAGGCCACCGGAGCCGCGGCGCAGGCGGAGGCCGCGCGGCGACAGAGCCAGGCGGCGCGCGCGTCGATCGGGGCCGCGAGCGCGCAGGCGAGCGCCCTGGACGCGCAGGCGAGCGTGGCGAGCCGGGAGGCGGAGCGGGTGGAGTCGATGGGAGACCACGCGGCGCTGTCCCGCCGCGACCAGGCGCGGACCGCGGCGACCGGGCTCGAGGCGCAGGTGAGCGCGGCCCGCGCGCAGCGCACCGCGGCCCGGCGTCAGGCGTCCGCGGCGACGAGCCAGGCGGAGGCGGCCGCGGCGCAGGCGGACGCGAGCGCGCGGGGCGTGGCCGCGATCGAGGCGATGGTGCGGGCGGCGCGGGTCGCGGTGGACGAGTGCCGCATCCTCGCGCCGCGGGCCGGCGTGCTCGAGCGCCTCTACTACGAGCCCGGCGAGCTGGTGATGCCCGGCGCCACGGTGGCGCGCCTCGTCGACCCGGCGAGGGTGACGGTGACCTTCTACGTGCCGAACGCGGACGTCGACGAGGCCCGGGTCGGCATGCGCGCGCGCGTGGTCGCGGACGCGCTCGAGGGCCGCGTCTTCGAAGGCACGGTGCAGCGCGTCGCGCTCGAAGCCGAGTTCACGCCGCGCAACATCCAGACCCGGAGCGACCGCGACCGGCTGGTCTTCCCCGTCGAGGTGGAGCTGACGAACGAAGACGAGGCGCTCCGCGCGGGCATGCCCGTGACCGTCACCCTGCAGACGGGGCAGCGCGAGTGAGCGCGGTGAGCGCAGAGGGGCTCTGGCGGAGCTTCGGCGACACGCGCGCGGTGCGTGGGGTCAGCCTCGCGGTCGAGCCGGGGGAGCTCTACGGGCTCGTCGGTCCGGACGGCGCGGGCAAGACCACCACCATCGGCTGCCTGGCCGGGCTGATGCACCCGGACCGCGGCGCCGTGCGCGTGCTCGGCGAGGACCCGATGGCGCGGGGGAGCAAGGCGCGAGAGCAGCTCGGCCTGATGCCGCAGGAGTACAGCCTCTACGGCGACCTCAGCATCGGGGAGAACCTCTGGTTCTTCGGGCAGCTCTTCGGTCTGCCGAAGGCGCTCTTCCGCCAGCGCACGGAGCGGCTGCTGGCGATCACGCGGCTCGCGCCCTTCGTCGACCGCCGCGCCAGCGCGCTGAGCGGCGGCATGTACAAGAAGCTCGCCCTGAGCTGCGCGCTGCTGCACGAGCCGCGGGTGCTGCTCCTGGACGAGCCGACCAACGGCGTCGACCCGGTCAGCCGCCGGGAGCTGTGGGAGCTCATCTACGAGTTCGTGGCCGAGGGCATGGCGGTGCTGATCAGCACCCCCTACATGGACGAGGCCGCGCGCTGCCACCGCGTGGGGCTGATGCACGAGGGGAAGATCATCGCCGAGGGCGGGCCGGGCGCGCTGACCGACGCCCTCGAGCACGACGTGTTCGAGCTCGAGGGCGGCGATCGAGAGGCCCTGCATGCGGCGCTGTCGTCGCTCCCCGGGGTGGTCGCCGCCTCTCCGGCGGGAGCGCGCCTCCGGGTGGTGCTGTCACCCCGCCACACCCAAGAGGCACAAGCGGCGCTGACGCAGCTCGGTGCCCGACTCCGCCGGGTGCGGCCCGACTTCGAGGACCTGTTCCTGGCCCGCATCGCACCGGAGGCCGCGTGAAGAATGCGATCGAGGTGCAGGATCTGCGCAAGCAGTTCGGAGACTTCGTCGCGGTGCGCGACGTGAGCTTCGAGGTGGAGCGCGGGGAGATCTTCGGCTACCTGGGTGCGAACGGAGCCGGCAAGTCGACCACCATCCGGATGCTCTGTGGTCTGCTCGCGCCGACCTCGGGCGCCGCGCGGGTGGCCGGACACGACGTCGCACGCGCGCCGGGGCGGGTGAAGGCCTCCATCGGCTACATGTCCCAGAAGTTCAGCCTCTATCTGGACCTGAACGCGCAGCACAACCTGGAGTTCTTCGGCGGCATCTACGGCCTGCGTGGCAAGGCGCTGACGCGCGCGATCGACGCCGCGGTGGAGCAGACGGGCCTCGGTGCGCACCGAGACGCGGTCACCGGGAGCCTGCCCGGCGGGATCCGTCAGCGGCTCGCCCTCGCCTGCGCGATCCTGCATCGACCGACCATCGTCTTCCTCGACGAGCCCACGGCGGGCGTGGACCCGGCGTCCCGGCGCGACTTCTGGCGGCTCATCCGCGGCATGGCCGCGAGCGGCACCACCGTCTTCGTCACGACGCACTACATGGACGAGGCCGAATACTGCGCGCGGATCGGGCTGATGGTCGACGGCGCGCTGGTCGCGCTGGACACGCCCCACGCACTCAAGCGACGGTTCGTACCGGGTGAGACCCTCGCGGTGGAGGGGCGCGGCTTGCACCACGCGGTGAAGGCCGCGCGCGCCCTCCCCTCTGTCGTCGCCGCGGAGCCATTCGGCGCCCGGCTGCACGTGCGCTTTCAGGAGGGCGCGGCCGACGCGGCGCGGCTGCGCGCCGCCCTCGAGAGCACGGGCGCCGTGGTCGAGCGCGTCGAGTCCGTCGAGGCGTCGCTCGAGGACGTCTTCCTGGCCGTCGTCGGCGCAGACGACGCGGAGGAGGCCGCGTGAGCCGCTTCTTGCGACGCGTCTGGGCGATCAGCGCGAAGGAGGTGCGGCACGTGCTGCGAGACATGCGCACTCTGTACCTCGCGCTCGGCATGCCCGTGGTGCTGCTGCTTCTGTTCGGGTTCGGGGTGAGCTTCGACCTCGACCGTCTGCCGATCGCGTTCGTCGACCTGGACGGCTCCGCTTCGAGCCGCACGTTTCGCCAACGGTTCTCGTCCAGTCGGGACTTCGACGACGCGGGGCTCCTGACCAGCGCGAGCGAAGCCGAGCACGCGCTCGTGTCGGGTGAGATCATCGCCGCGCTCGTGCTCCCGCGGGGCTTCGAGCGAGATCTCGTGCGCGGTCGCCCGGCGGAGCTCCAGCTCTTGGTCGACGGCGCCGACAACAACAGCGCGGTGCAGGCGATGACGAAGGCCGAGGCGGCGGCGCGCGCGCTCGGGATCTCCTTGCGCACGGAGCGGGTGTCCGGCGCGCCCCCCGTCAGCGCCGCGACGTGGACGCGCTTCAACCCCGAGGCCCGGAGCGCCATCTTCCTCGTGCCCGGGATCACCGCCTACGTGCTCGCGATCGTCGCGGTGCTCCTGACCGCGCTCACCGTGAGCCGTGAGTGGGAGCAGGGCTCGATGGCCCAGCTCTTCGCGACCCCGGTCGGTCGGGTCGAGATCGTGCTCGGCAAGCTGCTCCCCTATCTGGTGCTCGGAGCGCTGGTCGTGCTCCTCGTCTTGGCGGTGGGCACCTGGGTGTTCGACGTGCCCTTCCGCGGGTCACCGATCGCCCTCGCCGTGCTCTCGCTGCTCTTCCTCACCGGGATGCTCGGGCAGGGGCTCCTCATCAGCGTGGTGGCGAAGAACCAGATGGTCGCGACCCAGCTGGCGACGATGAGCTCGATGCTCCCGTCGCTGCTGCTCAGCGGCTTCGTCTTCCCCATCGAGAACATGCCGCAGGTCCTACAATGGGCGACGATCGTGGTCCCCGCGCGCTACTTCGTGGAGGGCCTCCGGGGAGTGCTACTGAGGGGCAACGACCTGTCGGTGCTGTGGCCGCAGGCCCTCGCCCTCGCTGGCTTCGCCTTCGTGGCGCTCGCGCTGAGCACCGCCCGCTTCCGGAGGACCGTCGCGTGAGCCGCTGGCTGGCCATGCTGAGCGCGGTGGTGCGCAAGGAGGTGCGCCAGACCACGCGCGACAAGCGCATGATGGCGCTCCTCGTCCTCGCGCCCCTCATCCAGCTCTTCGTCTTCGGACACGCGGTGAACCTCGAGGTCGACGACGTGCCGACGGTGGTGGTGGATCGCGACGGCACCGAGACGAGCCGCGCCCACCTGCGGCGGCTGCTCGCGGACGGAACGCTCACCCGCGTCGGCACCGAGACGAGCGCGCAGGAGGCGGAGCGCTGGCTCGAGGAGGGGCGCGCCGCGGTGGTGCTCGTGGTGCCCGAGGGGCTCGAGGCCGATCTCGCGCGCGGCCGGCCCGCGCGGGTGCAGGCGATCCTCGACGGCTCCGACCCCAACCGCGCCGGCGTCGCCGCCTCGGCCGTCTCCGGCTACTTCACGCGCGAGAGCGAGGGCCGGATCCGGGCCCAGCTCCGGCGCCTGAACATGCGCCGCCCCGACGTGCGCGTCGCCTCGCGCGTGCTCTTCAACCCCGAGCTCGACACCGCCATCTACATGGTCCCCGGCGTGGCCGCGATGCTCCTGCTCTTGATCACCACGATCGTCACCGCGATGGGTCTGTCGCGCGAGCGTGAGCTCGGCACGCTCGAGCAGATCCTCGTCACCCCGGTGCCGAGCGGGCTCCTCATCCTCGGCAAGATCATCCCCTTCGCGGTGATCGGGGTCGTCGACTTCGGCGTCGCGCTGGTGGTGGGCGCGTACGTCTTCGACATGCCGCTGGGGGGCGACTTCGTCGTGCTCTTCGGCGCCACGCTGCTCTACCTGACGGTCACGCTCGGCATGGGGCTGCTCATCTCGACGCTGAGCGGCAGCCAGCAGCAGGCCTTCATGGGCGGCTTCCTCTTCATGCTCCCGGCGGCGTTGCTGAGCGGGATCATGACGCCCATCCGCTCCATGCCCGAGTGGCTGCAGCCGTTCACGCTCGCCAACCCGCTGCGGCACTACGCCGAGGTGCTGCGCGGCGTGCTCCTGCGCGGCGCGGGCTTCGAGGAGCTGTCCTTCCAGCTCGTGGTGCTCGCCGCCATGGGCGCCTTCGTCTTCGGCTTCGCCGCGATCCGTTTCCGCAAGTCCGTGGGGTGACCCGATGTCCCGACTCGTCTTCTTCTCGTGCCTCTTCGTCCCCTCCCTCGCGCTCGCGCAGCCCGCGCAGCCGGTGAGGGTGCCCGACGCGCCCGCGCGCACCTTCGATCTCGCCGCCGCGATCGCGGACGGTCCGCCCATGACCGCGGAGCAGGCCGCGGCGCGCGCGCTCGCCGCGTCGCCGACGATGGAGCAGGCCCGCGCGCTCGGACGCGCCGCCGAGGCGAGCGTGGCCAGGGCGCGCGCCGCGATGCTGCCCCGCCTGGAGCTGACCGCCAGCTACGCGCACATCGACGGCTTCGCGGACGGCGAGATCGGGATCGGCGCGGACCCCGCGTCGCTCGAGGCGGCGCGCATGCTCGCGGAGCGCGTGAGCGACCCCGCGGCCCGCACGCTCTGGCTCGGCAGCCTCGAGCAGCAGAGCGGCACCGCGACGATCGTCATCCCTCGCGACCGCGTCGGCTTCGGCGCGCGGCTGACCTGGCCCGTGAGCGACCTCTTCTTCGCCATGATGCCCGCGCTCGAGGCGGCGGAGGCGGGGGCCCGCGCCCGCGAGCTCTCCATCGAGGCGAGCCAGCGCGGGGTGCAGCGGAGCGCGAGGGAGGCCTTCTACCAGCTGGCGCGCGCCCGGGGTGGGCTGGCCGTGGCGCAGGAGGCGGTGCGACAGGCGGAGGCGCAGCGCGCGCAGATCGAGGCCGCGGTGCGCGCGGGGCTGATGACGGACGCGGACCGCCTCTCCGCCGAGGCGCGCGTGGCGTCGACGCGGCAGGCCGTCGCCTCGGCGGAGGCGGGCGTGCTCGTGGCGGACGCGGCCCTGCGCGCGATGATCGACGCCGACGACGGTGCCGTCTACGGCGTGGCGGAGCCGCTCCTGGACGGCGAGGTCGACGCGCCGGCCCCGGTCGCGGCCTCCACCCGGCGCGCGCTCGCGCAGCGGGCCGAGATCCAGGCCCTGCGCGCGCAGGTCGACGCGCGCCGCGCCGCCACGCAAGCGACCCAGGCGAGCGGATATCCCCACCTCATGGTCTACGCGGGCGCCGACTACGCGAACCCGAACCGCTACCAGATCCCCCCGCGCGCGGAGTTCACGCCGAGCTGGGAGGTGGGCGCGATGCTGACCTGGTCCCCCAACGACACCCTCGGCGCGGCGCACCAGACGGACGCGATGAGCGCCGAGACCGCGGCGGTCGAGGCGCAGATCACGCAGCTGGAGCGCGCGATCGGGCTCGAGGTGCGTCAGGCGCACGCCCGGCTCGGCGCCGCGCGCACCTCGGTCGCGGCGGCGCGCACCGCCAGAGAGGCGGCCGAGGCCGCGTACGAGAGCCGCCTGGCCCAGCTCCGCGCGGGCCACGCCACCACGGCCGAGCTCTTCGCGGCCGAGGGTCAGCTCAACGCGGCGCGCTTCGCGGAGCTCGACGCGGCGGTGCAGCTCCAGCTCGCCCGCACCCAGCTCGACTACGCCATCGGCGATTGATCGCTCCCGAGAGAGAGCCGCCCCCGACGACGGGTGGACGCAGGCGGGTTCGCGCCCGAGACTTCCGGCGATGCACCGATCGCTCGACACGCTGACGATGGACGACTCCTTCGTCCGGACCCTCCCAGGAGACCCCGAAGAGAAGAACTACCGCCGCCAGGTGCGCGACGCGATGTACTCGCGGGTGGCGCCCACGCCGGTGGAGGCGCCGAAGCTGATCGCGCTGTCGGCGGAGTGCGCCCGGCTCCTGGACCTCGACCCGGAGACGCTCGACGAGGCGCGCCTCGCCGAGGTCTTCTCGGGCAACGCGCAGCTCGAAGGGATGAAGCCCTACGCGGCCTGCTACGGCGGCCATCAGTTCGGCAACTGGGCCGGTCAGCTCGGAGACGGCCGCGCGATCACGCTCGGCGAGGTGGTCAACCAGGCCGGCCAGCGCTGGGAGCTCCAGCTCAAGGGCGCCGGCCCCACGCCTTACTCTCGCATGGGCGACGGCCGCGCGGTCATGCGCTCCTCGGTGCGCGAGTTCCTCTGCAGCGAGGCGATGCACCACCTCGGCGTGCCGACCACCCGCGCGCTCTGCCTCGTGGGCACCGGCGAAGACGTCGTGCGCGACATGTTCTACGACGGCAACGCCGCGCCGGAGCCGGGCGCCATCGTCTGTCGCGTGGCGCCGAGCTTCCTGCGGTTCGGCAACTGGGAGATCTTCGCCGCGCGGAGCGACGTCGAGAACCTCCGGCGGCTGAGCGAGTACGCGATCCGCACCCACTTCCCGGCCTTCGCGAAGGACGAGATCGGCCCCGAGGACTACGCGGCGTGGCTCGAGGAGATCGCGCGGCGCACCGCGGTGATGGTCGCGGCCTGGATGCGCGTCGGCTTCGTGCACGGGGTCATGAACACCGACAACATGTCCGTCCTCGGTCTCACCATCGACTACGGCCCGTACGGCTGGCTCGAGGGCTACGAGCCAAGCTGGACGCCGAACACCACCGACGCCGGAGGACGCCGCTACGCCTACGGGCGGCAGCCGCAGATGGCGCTCTGGAACCTGGTGCGCTTCGCGAACGCGCTCGTGCCGCTCGCGGGCGAGCCCAAGCTCCTCGAGGACGCGCTCGACGCGTTCGGCGACACGTTCGTCAGGGAGCAACGCGAGATGTTCTCGGGCAAGCTCGGCCTCGACGTGCGCCCGGACGAAGACGACGCGCTCATCCAGACGCTGCTCGAGAACCTGCAGCGGACCGAGACCGACATGCCCATCTTCTTCCGGAGGCTCGCCGACGTGCCGACAGCGGAGGACGCCGACCCGGAGGCGCGTCTGGCGCCGCTGATGGACGCCTACTACGCGCCCTCCGAGCTGACGGGCGAGGTGAAGGAGAAGACCCTCGACTGGCTCGCGCGCTACGCCGCCCGCGCGCGCGAAGAGGACCAGACCGACGAAGCGCGCCGCGCGAAGATGAACGCCGCCAACCCGAAGTACGTGCCGCGGAACTACCTCGCGCAGCTCGCGATCGACGAGGCCGAGAAGGGCGACGGCGCCAAGCTGATGGAGCTGCTCGACGTGCTCCGCCGCCCCTACGACGAGCAGCCCGGCCGCGAGGAGTACGCGGCCAAGCGCCCCGAGTGGGCGCGCCATCGCCCCGGCTGCTCGATGCTCAGCTGCAGCTCCTGACCCTGCGTCAGGCCCAGGAGATGTGATAGCGCGCGGTGCCTGGGAGCTTCTGTGGCTCGACGGAGACGTGGGCCGAGCGCGCGAAGATCTCGGTCGAGCCTCGCATCAGGCCGCACAACGCGACGCGCCAGTACCGGAGGTCGGCGAGGGGGTTGCGCCGTACCTCGATCACCGCGTCCTTCGGCGCCAGCTCGAAGACGGCCACGCTGCCGCCCTGGTACATGCGCCCCCACACGCGCTCCAGCCGCTGCAGGACCGTCCACGGCGTGACGCCGCTCGTGCGGGCGAGCCGCGCCAGGCTCCCGAGCAGGCTGCCCTCGAGCCGCGCCCCGACGACGTTGCCGACCTCGCGGAGCTCCGCCTCGGAGAGCTCAAGGGCGTCGGCCGCCGCGTAGTGGGCCGTCGCGAGATCGACCGAGAGCCACTGCGTGACCATCGTGGCCTCCCGCAGGCGCTCATCTCGCGCGCTCCCGAGCCGTTGAAGGTAGGTCGCGAGGTGTCCGCGCTCCTCGAGGCCGTGCCGCGAGCTGGCCAGGAGGGTGCTCCTGACGGATCTCAGCTGCTTGGGGCTGGGGACATGCGGGACCCGCACGCGACCTTCGACGACGGCTGACTCCATGGGCGACGGCCTTGGAAGATCGGTGCCGAGCCTTCGTGGCGTGATCTTGGCCTCGCGGGCCGTGGGGTGGAGCCGACGATTCGAGAGGGTTGTGGGCTGCGGCCGACGAGATCTTTCTGGAACCCCGCCCCGCCCCGCGTGTCTCGGCCTCCGTGTACGCGTTCTTCGCGATCCACGGCGCGTGGCTGTTCTTCGTTCTCCTCGGGCTTGGAGCCGTCGGCGGGGCGCTCGTCGCCGCGGCGTGGCGATGGCTGCGGGACCCGTTCAGGCTCGTTCCGCCACCACCGGACGCTCGGGTCCTGCGCGGGACCGTCCGAACGGACGACGACTTCGGCGCGGCCCTGACCATCGCCGCGAGCACGCGAAAGTGGGGCGACCTCGAGACGGCCTCCTTCCGCACGCGCAAGATGACGCTGGAGACGCCGGAGGGCGACTACGAGGTGCACGGCCCGGTGACGGTGCTCGGCGATGGCTCGAAGGTGCGGCCGGGCGCGCTGCCGCCGGAGCTGATCGCGCACGCGAAGTCGAGGGTGTGTCCGGACTCGCGGTGGATGTTCGAGGAGATGCCGCTCGTGGTCCGCCGCCTGCGGTCGGGCGACCGGGTCGAGGCGCGGGGCCGGGTGGAGCGCGTGGCCGACGTCGGCGCGGGCTACCGCGTGAACGCGTCTCGCAGGGTGCTGACCGGAGGCGTGGCCATGGCGCGGCGCCCGCGCGCCGTGCTCAGCGGAGGGATCGTGCTCGGCCTCGCGCTGGGCATGATGGGCGCGGCGAGCCTCCTCGCGCTGGGCGCGGGGCTCGACGATCACGAGAGTCGACCGAACGTGGCGTCTCTCCTCGTGCCCACTCGGCGGCCTCACGCCCTCGCGCGCCTCCGAACCGGGCTCCTGAGGCGGGACATGACACAGGCGGAGGGCGAGCTGAGGCTCACGCTGTTGCCAACGAACGCGCACATGGAGCGCGCACGCACCCTTCACACGATGGGTCGACGCCAGGCGGCGACCCAGGAGGTGCTGCGTGGCGCGCCCGATCCCGTGATCGCTTCGGACCAGCTCCAGGAGGCCGGCCTGCACACCGAGGCCATGGCCCTCATCGACACCGCGCACGGGAGGCGTGCGCGGGCCCACGAGGTGCTCCTGCGCATGAGGATCCGGCTCGAGCGTCCTCGACCTCCGAGCGTGAACGACGCGTTGCGCCAGGCGCTGGACGAGACCTGCGACCAGGACTGGACCTGCGCCGCCCACCCGAGCCTCTTCGCGGCGCTGCGCGCGAGCCAACCCAACAGCGACCCGAAGTTCTGCGAGTGCGGCCGCCGCCTATGGCTGTGGCACGCCCACGAGCCGCGGTGGTCGCCGGCCGAGCTGGTGGCGGGTCGCTTCCAGGAGACGCTGGCGCTGGGTCTGGCGAGGACGCTGCGGCGAGTCCTGCGGCATGAGACTTCGGAGCTCGCGCGCGAGCGGTTCGAGTGGCTCGCCTACCTCGCCGCGCACGAGCTGCACGCCATGGGAGAGTACGAAGGGTCGGCGTCGATCGCGGCCGCGGAGCGAGCGCTGTCTCAGCTGCGGCCGACACACGACGAGCGGCTGCGGCTCGCGACCCTCCAGGGGCTCCAGGCGCTCCGGCTCGGGAGGCTCGACGAGGCGGGCACCACGCCCCTGCTTCGCGCGCACGTACAGCTCGCGCGGGCCGAGAATCCGGACGATGCGCTCCGGATCCGCGCGCTGCCCCTCAGCCTGATCCGCGACCTCGAGCGGCTCGCCCAGACCGGGCAGCTCACGCTTCCCCACTCGTTCGGCGCCGACGAGCTCCAGCGCGTCGCGTACCTCGGGCACTTGCTCTCCCCGATCCAGCGCGAGCGCGCGCGGGCCTGGGTCTCACGGAGCCGGACCACCCGCCTCGCGACTGTGGCAGCGCGACGCCGCGCGCTCCGCGCCCTCGGAGTGGATCCGGACGCCCCTTCGCCCGAGCCCGTCCCCGCGCGGCGCCACGCGTGGTGGCGCTGAGCGCGCTGCACGGCGGACCACGATGAGCTGGCGCGCGCGCGGATGGACCGATAGGGTCCGCGCCATGACTCGAAGCACGCTTTCGTTGCTCTTGCTCGCTCTGTTCGCCTGCGTGGGCTGCGGCTCGGTGCAGGGCCCCCACGTCCGCTTCGCCACCGCGTCGGCGTCGGAGATCGAGGCCGCAGACGCGAGCGGCCAGGCGGTCTGGTACGACTTCGAGGCGGGCGACCAGGTGCCGCTCCAGATGGGGCTGCTCGGCGTGGCGGAGGCGGTCACGGAGCAGCCCATCCGCATGGTGGCGCAGCGCCCGTTCTCCATCGTGGTCTTCCCGGACGGGCGCACGGCGTTCAGCTTCGACGGCAGCTCGCTCGTCAGCGCG
Source organism: Sandaracinaceae bacterium (assembly GCA_040218145.1). GTDB lineage: Bacteria > Myxococcota_A > Polyangia > Polyangiales > Sandaracinaceae > JAVJQK01. The sequence goes on from JAVJQK010000114.1 coordinate 20,581, forward strand.
CGCACGGTGGCGCGCTGGAGCATCGGGCTCGGCACCGACGGGGAGCGTGGCCGCGCGGCGATCGTGCTCTTCATCGGGCAGGCCCAGGACGTGCCGCCCGAGCTCCAGTAGCCCGCGCTGGTAGACAGCCCGGCCTCACCTCCGCCATCTTCGAACCTATTGGAACGTGGAGGTGTGGTGATGCGATCGATCGCGATCTGGGGGCTGGCCCTCGGGCTCTTCGGGTGCGCCGGTGAAGGCCCCGGCGGGGCGACGTGCGCCGATCAGACCCTCGAGGTCTGTCAGGTGTTCACGGTCGTCAACCAGGAGCGCGCGGCAGAGGGGCTGCCCGCCTACGGGTGGAGCCCCGAGCTGGCGCTGTCGGCGCAGCTTCACGCCGAGGACATGCACGCCAACGACTACTTCAGCCACGAGTCGCAGGACGGACGCAGCTTCGTCGACCGGACGACCGCGGCCGGCTACATGGGCGCGCCGCGCGGCGAGAACATCGCGCGCGGGCAGCGCTCACCCGAGCAGGTGATGGAGAGCTGGATGGGCTCCGACGGCCACCGGCGGAACATCCTCGCGGAGGGCTCGAACGAGATCGGCGTGGGCTTCATCGACTTCCACTGGGTGCAGGTCTTCGGCCGCGGCGCCGAGCCGATGGACTGACCGCTCAGATCACGCCGAGCACGAGCAAGGCGCTGACGATCGACGCGGCCACGAAGAAGATCACGGAGAGCACCAGCGCGACGCCCATCCGCCTTCGGGGCGCGGGCCTCGGCTCGTCGCGCTTGCCGTACTGCCTCTCGAGCTCCTCGAAGTTCGGGATCACGCGGTCGATCGCGGTCGCCGAGTTGTCGTCGATGGCGTCCACCTCATCGCCGGACTGGCGCGTCCGGTAGCGGTTCTTGGGCGCGTAGCGAGGCGGTCGGGTCACGGCACCGGGATCCTGCCGACCCTGACGGTCCGACCGCAAGCGCTTTGACTCACGCGCCGTCCAGAGCCGCGATGACGTTGGCCCAGCCGAGGCTCGTGGCGAGATCGCGCGCCGTGCGTCCGTCGGGAGTGCGCGCCTCCGCGTCCGCGCCGAACTCGAGCAGCAACTCCACGATGGGCGCGTTGCCGCCGAGCGCGTGAACGTGCACCTGGGTCCAGCCCAGCTCGTCGAGCACGTGAACGGGGGACGCGTCCTGCTGGAGCTGATCCCGGTACGCCGCGACCATGTTCAGGCACATCGGGTGCTCGCTCTCGGGGTCGCCGGGCGCGGGAGGCGCCTGCGGAGAGAACATCTTGGAGAAGAACCCCTGCTTGCGCGGCGCGCTCACCGGGGGCACCAGCTCGATGTCGCCCGGGTCGCCGAAGTCGAGGCCCCACGCGTCGTCGTGCTGCATGCGCTCCGGGGCGGGCATGCGTCCACGCAGGAGGTTGACGGTGTAGGCGCCGTAGACGCGACCTCGCTGGGCGTACATCCAGTCGCTGATGCGCTCGAGGGGGAGCTCCACCTCGGACTCCGCGTGCAGCGTCTTCAGCCAGTTGGGCTCGTTCAGCAAGACGCCGGTCACCGTGCACCCGTCGAACCCGACGTCCGCCACCCACATGTGCTCGACCGGATCGTCGGGCGCGGGGTCGTCGGTGTCGGCGAAGGGCGCCTTCACGGCGGCGAGGTCGCAGCCCTTGATGATGCGGCGCGCCTCCCAGGTCATCTCGCGCCAGAAGTACCGGAAGGTCTCGCGCGCGCGCTCGCTCGCCTCGAGCATCTCGGGGTCGCTGCCGCTCGCCCACCACACGGGGCTCTTGCCGTCACTCGCCATGATCAGGAGGTACCCCGAGACGCCTGGCGAAGACCAGCCCCAGTCCTCTGTGAGAGGGCTCATCTGGGCGCGGATCAGGTTTGCCAGCCGGGAGGGCTGGTCCCAGGCATGCGGTGGCCAGCTCGCGGGTCGTTCTTCCCCACCCCGACTCTCCGCGGGCTGGCCTACCCTTTTTTTTTGGAGGGCCTGAACGCAGGCCCTCCCCCCATTGGGCAAAGCGCCAATGGGGCCCCCCTCCCGACTACGCCGGCGCTCGCTGCGCTCGCGCCGCGACCCCAGCGGCGGGGCGCTGGGGCCCCCGCGGCTCGCGCTTTCGCTTCGCGAAAGCTGGCCGCCTTGGCGGGATGGAGACCCCTTCGCTGCGCTCGCGCCGCGACCCCAGCGGCGGGGCGCTGGGGCCCCCGCGGCTCGCGCTCGCGCTTCGCGCTCGCTGGCCGCCTTGGCGGGATGGAGACCCCTTCGCTGCGCTCGCGCCGCGACCCCAGCGCGGGGCGCTGGGGCCCCCGCGGCTCGCGCTCGCGCTTCGCGCTCGCTGGCCGCCTTGGCGGGATGGGGACCGCTTCGCTGCGCTCGCGCCGCGACCCCAGCGGCGGGGCGCTGGGGCCCCCGCGGCTCGCGCTCGCGCTTCGCGCTCGCTGGCCGCCTTTCTCTCTGGAGGGCCTGAATGCAGGCCCTCCCCCCATTGGGCGAAGCGCCAATGGGGACCCCCTCCCGACTACGGCGGGTCGCGCGCTCCGCGCGCTTTGCCGCCGACCCCCGCGCGGGGCGCTGGGGCCCCCGCGTCTCGCGCTCGCGCTTCGCGCTCGCTGGCCGCCCTGGCGCGGTCGCCGACTGCGCTCGCTCGTCGTTCGCCGGTCAGCCTCCCGCACTACGCCGGCCCTCGCTTCGCTCGGGCCGCGACCCCAGCGGCGGGGCGCTGGGGCCCCCGCGGCTCGCGCTTTCGCTGCGCGAAAGTGGCGCGGTCGCCGACTGCGCTCGCTCGTCGTTCGCCGGTCAGCCTCCCGCACTAGGCCGGCCCTCGCTTCGCTCGGGCCGCGACCCCAGCGGCGCTGGGGCCCCTGCGGCTCACGCTTTCGCTTCGCGAAAGCTGGCCG
>JAVJQK010000115.1 GCA_040218145.1 Sandaracinaceae bacterium
GCCTCGCCGGCGGGACAGCGCGCCCAGCGCGCCAGTCGCTCCTCCGAAATGCTTCAGCATTTCGTCGTCGGCCCGGCGCGCTGGACACGCCGTCGCGCTCGGCGATGCATCGCGCGCATCTTCGCCGGACCCTGCTAGCAGGCTCAGCGCCCGAGCGCGGGGGGGCCGAGACCGTCGAAGAAGCCGATGCGGCGGAGGAAGCGTCCGATCTCGCGGAGGTACTCGCCCCGGTCGAGGTGGAGCAGGTGGCTGCCGGGGAACCAGTGGATCGGCCCGCGGCCCCAGTGGTCCCAGAGGAGGCGCGTGTGCTTGGGGGGCGCGAGCCGGTCTCCCACCCCGCCGATCACGAAGAGGCGCTCGCGCGACAGCTTGGGCGCGTAGGTCAGCGGGCAGCTCACCGCGAGGAGGTGGCGCGCGTCGGGCAGCGTCAGCCCATGCCGCTTCATCGCGTAGCGCACGATCGCGCCCATCGGCTCCCACTCGTGCACCAGGTCGGGCACGCTCGCGACGGGCACGTTGGCGATCGCGAACCGGAGCCGCGGCTCCACCGCCGCGAGCAGGCCGCTCGTGAAGCCGCCCAGCGAGACGCCGGTCACCCCGACCTCGCGCACGCCGAGCGTGTGCTGGAAGTGGTCGAGGAAGATGCGGAAGTCATAGACGCCCTGCGCGAACGCCTCGTTGATCCGGTTGATACCCCCCGCGAAGAAGCCGTGGCCGCTGAAGGGCGAGAAGCGTGGCTGCCGCTCGCCGTGGAAGGGCAGGGTGACGAGGCAGACGTCGAACCCCATCCGATACAGCCAGGGGAGCGCGAAGAACCACTCGTTGAGCAGGTAGAGGTCGGCGCTGAAGCCGTGGATGGCCATGATCGTCGGCCGCGGTCCACCCTCGTGACGCCAGTGCCGCGCCCGCGCGACGCGGTTCTCCCGATGGCGCAGGTAGCTGCCGCGCTCACGGGGGTTGGCCGGCACGAAGGGGCTCTCGAACGAGAGGTCGTTGCAGATCCCGTCCGGGGGTCGGAAGCGCGGGAAGCGCGCTCGCGCGGTCTTCACCTGCACGCCGCGGGGAGGGCTCTCGAAGAAGCGCGTCGCGTCGCCGCTCTCCGCCATCGGCCCGTAGAACGAGCGGTCGGCCAGCGCCTGCTTCAGCTTCTCGGGCCCGTAGCCGAGCGGCATCGCGGTGACGCCGACGAGGCACGCGCCGAGGGTGCGCAGGACCACGTCGGTGGCCGCGGTGGCGCGGACCTGGAGCCGATCCCGGAGCGCGAGCCGGAAGGGCTCCGAGAGCTCCGGGAAGTCGGGCGCCAGGTGCTCCCACCAGTGATCCCCTTCGGGGAGGAGGACGGGCTCGTCGACGCAGGTGTCGTGAGCGATGCGTGAAACGACCGACGCGAGGGACATCCGCCACGCAGGATAGCGCACCTGGGCCGCTCGAGGCATCGACAGTACCCCGATTCGGGGGCGTACGCGCGCGGGTGGATCCATTCAGCCATGCGACGGCCTGCCGTATCGAAAATAGGGTGAAGCTCGTGACCGAGGCGGAACACACTCGGACCGGCGTCCTGCGCGCCTGGGTCGTGCCCAGCCTCGCCGTCGCCGTCGCCTACTTCGTGATCGCCCGCGCGAGCCTCCTGCTGGCCATCCCTCCGGGCTTCGCGGCGCCGATCTGGCCGGCGGCCGGGGTCGCGGTCATCGCGCTGCTGCGCTGGCCGCGCGCGTGGCCGGGCATCCTCGTCGGGTCGATCGCCGCGAACGTGCAGGCGATCGGGGAGCCGGCGTCCCAGGCCGCCATCGGCATCGGCGTGGGCGCGACCCTCCAGGCCGCGCTCGGCGCGCACCTCGTCCGCCGCTGGGTCGGCTGGCCGTCCACGCTCGAGTCCCCGAAGCAGATCCTCCTCTTCTTCGCCGCGATCGGGCCCGCGGCCGAGCTGGTCAACGCGACCCTCGGTCCGCTCTCGCTCTACGTCACCGGGCTCGTCCCCGCCGATCGCCTGCCGCTGACCATGTCGGTCTGGTGGGTCGGTGACACGCTGGGCGCGGTCGCGGCCGCGCCGGTGCTCCTCGCCGTGCTGGGCCGATCGCAGGCGCGCTGGCGCCGCGCCGCGACCTCGCTCGCGCTCCCGGTAGGGGTCGTCCTGTCGCTCGTCACGCTCGCCTACCTCGGCGCCAGCTGGAGCGAGCGGGCGAGCGAGCAGGCGCGCCTGGACCGCGAGGTCCAGCAGCGCGCGGACGTGCTCGAGCGCGAGGTGGCCGGCTACGTCGAGGCGGTCCACGCGGTGGCCCTCCTCCACGGCGCGCGGCGCGAGGGCCTCTCCGAGGAGGAGCTGCTCGCGTTCGCGCGCGGGCTCCGCGAGCGACACCCCGCCATCTTCGCCGTCGAGTGGGTCCCCCGGGTCGAGGCGCGGGAGCGCCCGGCGTTCGAGCGCGAGCTCGCCGCGCGCTACCCCGGCTTCGATTCGATCACGGAGCGGGACGGCGACGCGCGCGTCTCCGCGGCCTCCCGGTCCTTCTACTACCCCGTCGCGCTGGTCGAGCCCCTGGCGCCCAACGCCTCGGCCATCGGCTTCGACCTCGCCAGCCACCCCGACCGGCTCCGCGCGATCCGGCGCGCCCTCGATCGCGGGCAGCCCACGCTCAGCGCGCCCGTCACCCTGGTGCAGGAGACCGAAGGGGGCCGCGCGGTCCTGCTCTTCGTGCCCGTCGAGCGGCGGGGCCTGCTCATCGCGGTCCTCCGCATGAGCGATCTGTTGGCCGCGGTGCTGCCCGCGTCGCGCGATCGCCGCGCCGTGGAGCTCACCGACGTGGCGGCCGGGCAGGGCCTCCACGCCGACGCCGACGCCGACGCTGAGGCCGACGGCATGGTCTTGCGCTCCGCCGTCACGATGACGGCGGTCGATCGACAGTGGCAGCTCACGGTGTCGACCGCGATCGCGCCCGTGCTCGTGACGTGGGAGCCATGGGCGGTGCTCGTGGCCGGTGGGCTCCTGACGTGGTTGCTCGCGGTCCTCCTGCTCGTGGTGACCGGTCAGACCGCGCGGGTCGCGCGGCTGGTGGAGGAGCGGACCGCGAAGCTCGCGGCGAGCGAGTCCCGGGTCCGCACCATCGTCGATCACGTCTTCGACGGAGTCCTCAGCGTCGACGAGGACGGAGTGGTCGCGGCCATGAATCCCGCCGCCGTGCGCATGTTCGGCGACCAGGTCGGAGAGCCTTTCCCTTCGCTCTTCACCGACGCGCCCGAGCGCCCCGATGGCGGCCCCTCCCTCCTCGAGCTGGAGGGCCTCCGGTCGGATGGACAGACCTTCCCCCTCGAGCTGGCGCTCCCCGCGCCCTCCCCCGAGCGAGGCGGACACGCCACGGCGACCGTGCACGACCTGACCGAGCGCAAGCGCGTGGACCGCCTCAAGGACGAGTTCCTCTCGACGGTCAGTCACGAGCTGCGCACCCCGCTGACCTCCATCCGGGGCGCGCTCGGGATCACGCTGGGCACGATGACGGCCACGCTGCCGAAGCGCGCGACGGACCTGCTCGCGCTCGCCGACCGCAACGCGCACCGCCTCACCGCGCTGGTCGACGATCTCCTGGACCTGGGTCGCGCGTCGGCCGGGAGCCTCGAGATCATCCAGCAGCGCGTGTCGATGTCGGCCCTGGTGGCGGACGCGGTCGACGGCGTCCGCACCTACGCCTCCGAGCGCGAGGTCGGGGTCGCGGTCGAGGCTCACTGGGAGGGGGACCTGTGGGTCGACCCGCAGCGCATGGTGCAGGTGCTCTCGAACCTCCTCTCCAACGCGCTCAAGTTCTCGCCCGAGGGCGGCGAGGTGCGGCTGGTCGCCCTGGAGCAGGGCGAGCGGGTGCGCTTCGAGGTGCACGATCGCGGGCCGGGCGTGGCGCCAGAGCACCGCGAGCGGATCTTCGATCGGTTCCACCAGGCCGACGCGTCGGACACGCGCGCCGTCGGCGGGAGCGGCCTCGGGCTGGCCATCGCCAAGGAGATCGTCGAGCGCTCGGGCGGGAGCATCGGCGTCGCGGATCGCGAGGGCGGCGGGGCGGTGTTCTGGGTCGAGCTCCGACGGCCACGGCGCGAAGCGGCGGCGTGAGCCCTCAGTCGCGCGCGAGGAGCTGGATGACTCGCTCGACGAGCTCGCTCGGGCGATAGGGCTTCGGCAGGAAATCGGTGCGGGGGCCGAGCGCCTCGTCGAGCGCGCGCTCCGCGTAGCCCGAGACGAAGAGGATCGGGAGCGGCGGCCCGAGCTGCTCTCGCAGCGCGCGGGCCAGCGCCGCGCCGCGGATCCCGGGCATGACCACGTCCGAGACGACGACCTCCGGGCGAAGCCCCGCTTCGACCAGCTCCAGCGCTTCCCCGCCCGAGCCCGCGCTCGTCACCGAGAAGCCGGCGCCGGTCAGGATGCGCTCCGTCGCGGCGCGGATCTGTGGGTGGTCCTCGATGACGAGCGCCGAGCGCCCGCGCGGCGGCTCCGTCGGCGCCGCCGAGGGTGCGGGCGGCGGCGCGCTCCGGGGTGGAGGATCGACGCGCGGCCACCAGACGTCGAAGCGGGTCCCCTTTCCCTCTCTGGAGCTGACGTCGATGGCGCCCCCTGCCGCGGTGACGACCGCGTAGACGGTGGCGAGCCCCACCCCGTGACCTCCATCCTTGGTGGTGAAGAACGGCTCGAAGATCCGTTGCCGCGCCTCGCTCGGGATGCCCCGGCCTTCGTCGCTCACCGAGAGCACGACGTGAGGGCCGGGCTCGAGCGGCGGGCGCTGGCGCGCGAATGCCTCGTCCACGTCGGTCACGCGGATCGCGACCTCGACGCGCCCCCCGTCGGGCATGGCCTCGCGCGCGTTGATGACCAGGTTGGACAGCACCTGCTCGGCCCGCGTGGGCTCGACCCTCACCGTGGCCGGCTCGGCGCAGCGCCTCGAGATCACCTCCACCGCTCCGCCCGCGACCTCGTCGAGCATGCGCTGCGCGCCCGTGAGCATCGCGCGCAGATCGATGGGCACCTCGGGCCTGCGGTCGCGGAGATCGAAGCCGCGCAGCTGCCGGGCGAGCTGGGCAGCCCGTTCGGCCATGTTCACGACGACCTCGACGTCCTCACGGCGCGGGTCGTCGTCTTCCAGCGACAGCGCGATGAAGCCCGCGTGGTTGAGGATCACGGTCAGCAGGTTGTTGAAGTCGTGACGGATCGTCGCGGCGAAGCGGCCCAGCATCTCCATGCGTCGGCGTTGCTCGAGCTTCAGCTCCAGCTCCCGGCGAGCCGCGCGCGACGCCTCGATCGCCTCGAGCTTCTCCTGGAGCAGCTGGTTGGTCTCGACCAGCTCCGTGTAGAGCGCGCGAAGCTCGTCGGACGCGCGGCGCGAGCCCAGATCTCGGAGGATCCGCGCGATCCGCCCTCTCCGCCGCTCGGCGAGCCGGACCTGGACCACCACCTCGTCGGGACCGTCGGCCTCGAGCGTGATCTCGGCGGGCGGGGCGCCGACGAGGCGCGGCAGCTCGGCTGCGATCCCCGTCATCGCGAGCGCGAACGCGCGCGACAGCTTCACGTGCTCACGACCGCGCCACGAGACGCGCATGTCACGAGCGCCGAGCGTGTCGAGTCGCGCGTCGATGCCACGGAAGTAGAGCCCGTCCGGGCGCCACACGAACCGGGTCACCCACGCGAAGAGCGCCTGCTCCGACACGAACGCGCCCGCCGCGATCCCGACCGCGCGGAAGAGGGGCGACTCGAGCGCGAGCGCGCCCAGGCGTCGGGTGCCCTCGTCTCCGGCGAGCGCGCGGATCCGCTCGAGCAGGGCGTTGAAGCTCGACCACGGGATCCACGCCTGCGCCCGCCGCGCCCGCTGGAGATCGAAGTCGAGGTCCTCCTGTAGCTCCGCCGCCTTCAAGCCCAGCTTCCCCGCGAGGTCCACGATGGCGTCCACGTTGCGGCCCGAGACCCCCGCGTCCGCGCCGAGCGGCGGCTCGCCCAGGCGTCGGCGGGCCTCCTGGATCTCGGCGATCAGCGCCTCTCGCGACAGCGGCTCGCTCACGAGGGCGCCTCCTCGCCCGGGACCCGGTCGTTCGGGATGAGGATGTGCACCTCCGTGCCGTCCCCCGGGGCCGAACGGAGCCAGAGCGCGCCGCCGAGCTGACGCACGATGCCGAAGGCGCTCGAGAGGCCGAGCCCCCGCGCGCCCGCGTCGCTGCGCGTCGTGTAGAACGGCTCCAGCGCGCGCGTGCGGACCTCATCGGTCATGCCGCAGCCGTCGTCGACGAGCGTCAGCGAGGCGTGCATCGACGCGCGGACGCGGCGCGTCTTCGCCCGCCGCGCGTCGAGCTGCTCGCGCCCCGTCCGCACGACGAGCTCGCCCCCGTCCGGCATGGCCGCGCGCGCGTTCGAGACGAGGTCCACGAGGACGCGCTCGAGGCTGCGCGTGTCGGCCCGGACCCACCCGGTCTCACCGAGCTCGAAGCGCACCCGGATCGGCTCGCTCGCGGCGGAGGTCAAGAGCTCGCGTCGCTCCTCCACGAGGGCTCGCAGATCCACCCGCTCGATGTCCATCGGTTGCTGGCGGCCGACGGCGAGGAGCTGACGGCAGAGGGCCGCCGCCCGCTCGCTCGCCTCGCCGATCGCCGAGAGATCGCGCTGAGACGAGGGGTCAGCCAGCTGCGGCTCGAGCAGCGAGAGCTGGCCGAGGATGACGGTCAGCAGGTTGTTGAAGTCGTGCGCGACGCCGCCCGCGAAGCGCCCCACCGCCTCCATGCGCTCTTGCTCTTCGAGCTCGGCCTGCAGGATCGCGCGGGCGCGCTCGGAGGCCTCGAGCTCCCCGATCCGGCGGCGCAGCAGCTCGTTCTGCCCCGCGAGCTCTTCGCGCGCGTCACTCACCGCGCGCGCCGCCACCTGCGGCGTGAGGTTGTCGACCACGCTCAGCAGCCGGCGGAGGAGCCGCGGTCGCTCGTAGCGGATGCCGAACGACACGCTGCGCCCGAGCGGCTCGGCCGTCACGCGACGCGCTCCCGAGTCGGGGGTCTCCGGCGCGCCCTCGAGGAAGCCTCGCGTCGTCTCGACGAAGAGCGGGGGCAAGAGCTCTCCCGGCGGCGGCGTCATGAGGACCTCGAGCCGGTCGCTCCCGGTCCGACGGATCTCCACCTCGAACCCGCGAAAGAGCACGCCCCCCGGTCCGACCGCGAGGCGCTTCATGCCCGCGAGGGCCAGCTCGATGGGAGAGAAAGGGCCCGCGCCCACACGCAGGAATTGCAGCACGGGAGAGCTCAGCGCCGCGCGCCCGGCCGCGCGCGCTTCGCCGCTCTCCGCGAGCGGCTCGAGGGCACGTGCGATGGCGCAGTATTCCTCCCACGTCCACCAGCGTCGGCGCCGCCGCACGGCGACCGGGTCGAGCCCGGCGTCCTCCAGGAGCGCGTCGATCACGCGAGGCTCGACCCGCCGCTCGAGCAGCTCCAGCACCCCACGCGTGACCCGCCAGGAGATCGCCTCCCGCGGCTCGGGCTGCTCGTCCGCGTCGTCCTCCTCGCGCGCTCGCTCCGCCTCGCGCAGTCGCGCGAGCTCCGCCTCGAGCTGCTCGCGGGACCACGCTTCGACACCTCCGGACGACACCTCCGCCATGATACTCGTCATTCCACCGTCGTGGGCCCTGGTTCCCGACCGGGACGCGCGGTCGACGTCGCCGGACGCTGCTACGCTGGGGCGTGCGTCACGTGACCGAAGCCCTGCTCGGGCTGCTGGATGAGGGCGGACGTGGCGCGCTGGCCACGGTGGTCCGGTCGAGCGGCTCGACGCCCCAGCAGCCCGGCGCGCGCTTGCTCCTGCTGCCCGGCGGCGAGACGGTCGGCACCATCGGGGGTGGCGCCATCGAGCACCACGTCATGACCGAGCTCGAGGCCTGCCTGCGCGACGGGCGCCCGAGGGTGATCGAGAAGGACCTGGGGCGCGATCTGGGCATGTGCTGCGGCGGACGAATGGAGGTCTTCGTGGAGCCAGTGGAGGGTCGCCCGCGCCTGATCGTGTTCGGCGCCGGGCACGTCGGGAAGGCGGTGTGCGACATCTCGGGGGGCCTCGGCTTCCGGCGGGTCGTCGTCGACGATCGGGAGGAGCTGAACACGGAGGCGCGCTTTCCCGGGTGCGAGCGCGTGATCGCCGAGCCCGCCGAGGCCGCGGGTCAGGTCGCGCCGACCGAGCGGGACTGGCTGCTCGTCGTCACGCACGATCACCGCCTCGACGAGGAGGCCGTCGACGCCTTCGCGCGCCTGCCGCACGCCTACCTCGGCGTCATCGGCAGCCGCCGCAAGATCTATCGCATCCTGCAGCGCATCCAGGCCAGGCGCGGCCTGCCGTCGCTCGAGCGGCTCTACGCCCCGGTCGGTCTCGACCTGGGCGCGGTGAGCCCGGAGGAGATCGCGGTCAGCATCGCGGCGGAGCTGGTCGCCCTGCGTCACGGTCGGGTCGGTGCCCACATGCGCGCGATGGACGACCCGGCGCTGCAGCGCGTGCTCGGCGGTGAGCTCACTCCGGAGCTGGCTGCGCAGACGGAATAGGCCGCACCGCCTGCCCGCACGCGGGGCAGCGCACGTGGTAGCGCGGCCCGTGCTCCGCCGTGATGGCCGGCGCGCGAAGCTGTGCGCTGCAGCTCGGGCATCGCCCCGGCTCGGTCTCCCCGATCGCTCCGTGCGTCACCCCCTCGAGCCCCATCGCTCCGCAGCCGCTGCACCGCGTGCTGCCGAGCGGCGTCCGGTCGGGCAGCAGGTATCGCGCGCCACAGCGCGCGCAGCCCGCGTCCACCGCCGCGCCCGTCTCCTGCATCCGCGGCGAGAGCTGCACCGCGGCCGCGAGCTGCGAGCGCTCCACCGCCGTGGCCAGCGCGGACGTCCACGCGCTCGCGTGCCGAGCCGGCGGCGCTGCCCGCTCCACGCGCCCGTCCGGGCGTCGGGGTGGCGGCGCGCCAGCGGGCGGTCGAGTGAGCCCGCAGCCGGCTCGATAGATGGGCTCGACGAAGAGCGCGTTCGTGACGGTGCGCCTGACGTCACGGCTGGCGTTCAGCATGTGCCGCGCCGATTCGGTGTACCTGAAACTGCCATGCCGCCACACGGACTCGACCGGATCGGCGCCGAAGATCACCACGACGGGCGTCTGGTCCTCGGTCGCGTCCCGGGCCCTCGCGACGACCTCGTCGGGGCTGGCTGCGCCCTGACTGGACCACACGAGCAGGAGCTCGCCCGCCTCTTCCCAGCCGGCCGCCCGGACGCCCGCGAGCGCCATCTCGGCCCGGAGCACGGTCGACCGGTCGGCGCTCAGGTAGGGGCTCCTCAGCATGCCGATCACGTCCAGCGGGGGCTGGGCGAGCATGCCCTCGAACAGCTGGGTCGCGGAGAACTGCCGTGACGAGAGCGCCTCGGCGGCGTGGTCGCCCCACACCACGAACGCACCGACGCCAGGGAGCCTGGCGGCGCTTCGCTCGATCTGCTCGACGATTCGAGCCGCGTCTGCCTCGGCGCGCGCCTTGACGAAGAACGGCAGCCGGAGGGCCGGGTTCGTGTCTGGCGGAAGCGGGATCGGCCAGATCCGGGCGTGATATCGGCTTGCCTGCACGATCGACAGCAGCCGCTCGACCACTTCTCTTCCGGCACTGCGACGTCTCCAGGACCAGGGAGCTCGACGCGGCTCGTAAAGCAGCGTGCCCGCCGCCACGGTGTCCAGGCCAGACAGCTCGTCCGGTGGATCGTCTCTTCGTCCGGGCTCGGGACGGGGCGCGGCGAGCCCGGACGCGCGCTCGAAGGCGGGCCGCTCCAGCAGCGCGGTGGCGATCTCCGCGTCGCGCTCGGGTCCCAGCCCCGCGAGCACGTCACGCCCCTGGCCGGTGAAGAGGAAATCGCCGCTGACCGACTCGAAGGGATCTCCGCGCAGCACCACCGCGTGCTCGTGCCCATCCGTGGCGCGCGCGATGGCGTCCAGGAGCGCTGCGGTGTCTGTCCCGCCTGCCGAGTCCGCCCACACGACCAGGCAGCGCTGCGCGCCCGCGGCTCCCTCACCCACCCAGCCCGCAGCTCGCGCGCCCGCCATCGCCATCTCTACCCGAAACCGTGTGGCGCCGTCATTGCGGAGCTCCCCCTGGTCGCGCGCGTGGGCTCGAAGCTGCGTCCCCAGCGCCTCGATTCCGTCCGGCTCAGGCGCGCGCGCGCTGGCGAGGATCCTCTCCTGGCCTTGGTCGTCGTGGAAGCTGACGTGCGCGGCTACGCCGGGCGCGCGACGATCGAGCGCAGCTACGACCTCCCGCGCGCGGGTGCGGTTCGAGCTCCGCACGAAGACGTGCATGGCATAGTCGGACCGCGCCGGCTGGAGTAGGGGGACCGGCCAGATGGACGCGCGGCTCGATCCGCGATGGGCCGTCGCCAGCAGGCGGTGCAACAGGTCCCGGGCTCTCGCGCCGTCGGCCGGCGAGCTCGCCGGGGTGAGGTGCACACCGGCGCCCAGCGGCCGGTCGCGCAGGGTCACGGGGCGCGCCGGCTCCCCGGCTTCGTCCTCGGCGGGCGCGGGCGCAAGGTCGACGGGCGTGACAACCGGCGCGGGCGGCTGCGGCGAGCGCTCGGGCTCGACCGCCAGCGCCTCCCGAAAGGCGTCCTCGATCGCCTCCCGCGCTCGGGCGATCGCGTCGTCGCTCTCGCTCAGCTCGGCCAGCAGCGCCTCGGCGCGGACCAGCCGCTCGACCGCGCGGCCGACGCTCGTGACCTGCTCTTCGGCGAGGCAGCCGGCGGCCTCGTGGGCGAAGGCCGCCGCGCGCGCCTCCGCCCAGCGCTGACTCGCGCCGAGGTGCTCGCCCCGCGCGCGGGCCATCGTCGCGGCGTCGGCGCGGCCCTCCTCGATGACCCATTCGGCGTCGCGCACGATCTCGTCCGCGTCGATCGCCCGGGCGCGCGCGTCGCCGGCCCGCGCGCGGTGCGTCTCCGCGTCGCGCAGCTCCGGCTCCTCGTGCGCGCTCGCCAGCGCGCGCTCGACCCATCGGGCGACGAGCGGTCGGAGATCGCTCTGCACGTCGAAGGTCGCGACCACGGCGCGCTCGGTCGCGCTGAGCTGATCGGCGTCGTCCACCACCCGGCCGCCCAGGCGCACCAGGCAGAGTGGCGCGCTCCGGGCGTGGGCGAGCGCGCCGATCACGTCCTTGGCCGCGTGCAGGCCCGCGCGCCCGACGACCGGGGCTCCGCCGAAGCGCTCGAGCGCGCCCGCCTCGACTCGCCCGCGCGCGAACCACCAGCCGTAGCGCCGCCCCACGCGATCGAGCGTGCAGAGGATCATCCTCGGTGTCAATCTCGGCTACCGACGTGCGCATGGTGATTGCGCCTTCCCTTCGCCCCGTCGATCACTCACGCTGGACAGGTGTTCGCGTGCACGCGGTGTGACGAGCCCGTCTCCAGAGAAGGCGCGCTCTGCGAGGAGTGTCGGCTCGATCTCTACCCGCCCATCTCCGCGCGTGGCGGCAAGTACAGCCCCCTCGCCCTCGGCGCGATAAGCCTCGTCTGCGACCCGCTCCTCATCCCGTCCATCCTCGCCATGCGCCGCGGCGTCTCGGAGCTGCGCGAGGTCGCGCGCCGCGAGAGGGAGGGGCACTGGGGCGACGAGCACCGCGACGTCCGCACGGGCGCGGTCTGGGGCATCGTGCTCGGCGGCGCCCGCCCCGCCCTGGTCGTGTTCTTCGCGATCGCGGTGATGTTCCTCGACGCCTGGACGCCCGAGTACAGCCAGCCGTGGCGGCCCCCCTACAACCCGGGTGTGCGCATCACGTCCGACATCCTCGCCGACGACGAGGCGCGTCGGCGCGGGTTGGAGGAGCTGAGCCACGACAGCACCGCCCTCTCCGGAGCCGAGCGTCGCCGACTCTTGCGATTCGCCATCGAGGGCGACGCGCCGCGGTCGGAGCGGTCCTTCGTGGCAGAGCGCGTGCTCGCTGGCGATCTCGCCCACTTGCTCGAGCCGGAGTCGCTCGGCGGCGTCGGCGCGCTCGACGCGCCCGCCCGGAGCGCGGCGTTCGCCCATCTCGCGAGCCAGATCGCCAGCCACGACGTGGGCGCGCCGCGTGGGGCAGCCGCGCGACGGATCGCGCTCGACCTCATGCGCCGCGAGCAGGACCCCGAGGCCTTCCCGGTTCGGGCGTACGAGGCGCCCGGGGTCGCGGCGTGGGCGTTCGCGACGCTCTCGGCGCTGGAGCCGACGCACCCGCTCGCATCGCGGTCCCTGCTCGTCGGCGCGGCGCTCTGCGTCCCGGCTGGGGGGCCGTCTCCGACCTTCGGGTCGATCCGGGCGCGCGCGCTGGACGCGCTCCGCGGCGGCGAAGAGACGGAGGTGGCCCTCGCCGCGCGCCGTCTGGCGCCTTGCCTCGAAGGAGAGGCGGAGGTGACGGAGGCGCTCGCCAGCTGGACCGCACGCGCCGAAACAAGAGAGGCGACCGACGGGCCATGACGACGCTCGGATACCGCCTGCTCATGGGTTGCTTCGCGCTCCTCGGAGCCGTCGGCGTCTGGCTCGCCGCGCCGCGCGCGCACGAGCTCGGCGTGGTCGCGGAGATGGACTGTCGTGCGTTCCTCGCCGCGCCGAATGAGCGGGAGCAGGTGCGCCTCACCAATTGCCCGGTGGAGGGGCCTCCGCGAGGGGCGTGGGTGGCCATGGAGGGCGCTCTTCTGTGGGTCGAGCCCAGCCTCCTCGGGGAGCCCGGGGGAGACCTCCAAGGCCGGGTCGAGATCCTGCGTGGCTACGAGTCCGTTTCGGCCGCGCGTGAGGACTGGGTGATGCGCGAGCCCCGAGCCTCGGCCGACGCTCGACGGCGCATCTGGGGGCTGCTCATCCTGCTGCCCTCGCTCCTGCTCGCCTTGCTCCTCTTCCGCGCGCAGCGCCGCTGGACGCGCCGGGAGGAAGCGCTCCGGGGAGACGCGGCGCCGCTCACGTTCTGAGCCGCCCGCGTTGCCGTCGACTGGGCCGGCCTTAGATGACGTGGACGTCGTGTCCGCTTCGTTCGCCCGCCGCCTCCTGGACTGGCTCCGCGCTCGAGATCTCGAGCTGATGGGCCTCGGGACGCTCTTCTTCGCCCTCGTGCTCGGGTTCTTCCGCATCGCCGATCGCGTGCAGCGAGGCCCGCTCTCCATCGACGAGCGCATCCTCATGTCGCTCCGCGAGCCCGGAGACCTCGCGGTCGGGATCGGCGGCGAGCACTTCCAGGGCATGGTGCGCGACGTCACGTCCCTCGGCTCGGGCACCCTCACCGTGCTCTTCACCGTCGGGCTGCTCGGCTACCTGCTGCTGACCAAGCGCCCCGCGGCCGCGCTCTACGTGGTCATCGCGGTCATCGGCTGCTGGCTGCTGAACGATCTCCTGAAGGACTACTTCGCGCGCGCGCGCCCGACCATCGTGCCGCACCTGATGGGCGCGAGCGATCCGAGCTTCCCGAGCGGCCACACGATGATCTCCGCGACCTTCTACCCGACCATCGCCGAGCTCTTCGGTCGCCTCATCCAGCGCCGCAGGCTGCGCTTCTATCTGCTCGGCCTCGGCGTGTTCGTCGCGGCCCTCGTCGGCTTCACGCGCATCTACCTCGGCGTGCACTACCCGAGCGACGTGGCGGCCGGGCTCTGCCTCGGCTTCAGCTGGGCGCTGCTGATCGGCATCGTCGGCCGCCTGCTCCAGCGGCGCGGCGTGGTCGAGAGCCGCGCCGAAGGTGAGCCGCTCGAGTCACCCGCCTGATCTCAGCGACAGCCGAGGACGTGGATTCCGCTCGCCGCGTCGATGGCCACCGCGTGATCGCGCCCCGGCAGGCTCCGCACGTCGAGCGCGCCCGGCAGGTCGACCGCGCTCAGCTCCGCTCCGTCGAGGTCGCGGGCGACGACGCGTCCGTCCTCCACGGACAGGAGCGCGTCGCCGCCCGGCGCGAACGCCACCCCGGAGGCCGCCACCTCCGAGAGGACGCGCAGGCCGTCCGCGTCGCGCAGCGCGAGCCCCGCGTCCCCCGCCGCCGCGACCCGCGCGCCGTCCACGGCCAGGGCGCTGAACGCCCCCGGTCGCGTCGTCGTGTCCACCGCCTCGCCCACTCGCCCGATCGCGGCGCTCCCGTCGAGTTGCCCCGCGACCCACGCGCCCTCGAGCGGGTCGATCGCCACCGCGTGCGTCTCGGTGAGCGGAGAGGCCTGCTCGGTCCCGTCGTGGAAGGTCAGCCGATCCGTCAGCGCCACCCAGCGCTCGCCCGCCGCGTCGAGCGCGACCACGGGGCCGTCCAAGGCCGTCTCCGCGCCGGGCTCGAAGTCCGCGGTTCGGTAGCGCACCACGCGGCCCGTCTCGTCGCCGGCCCAGAGGGCACCCGGCGCATAGGCCAGCGCCGTCACCATCGCCGTGCCCTCGCCGAACGCCGCGTCGTAGCCCGGCTCGCCCGGGCGCAGCCCGCCCGCCGCGTCGCCCTCCACCGTCCAGAGCTTGATCGCGCCGTCCGTGGACGAGACCGCTACCTGCCCGTTCGGCGCCCAGTCCAGGGTGCGGAGCTGGCCGTGATCGGTGACGACGTTGTTGTCGATGACGCGCATGACCTCGAGCGCGCCGCCGCTCCGGAGGCAGCTCGCCTCGGGCGGCCCGGCGTCGGTGGCGGCGTCGGCCACCACGGGAAGGCGGCCGGAGTCGGGGCGGAGGACCTCGACGGGGGCGCCGTCGCAGCCGGCGAGGAGGAGCACGAAGCAGCAGAAGCGCATGCTCTCAGCCTGCGCGTCGCCGACCATAATCACCACGATCGGGTATGCATGGCTGTCATAGCTTTGCACTATCAGCGAGCAGAACGAAGAGACGCCGCGCGACCCGGAGGCCGCGCGGCGTTTTTCGAGCGCGAGCGCTGTTCTCAGCGTCGCCGGCGGAAGATCGCGGCCCCTCCGAGGAGGAGCAGGCCGAGCAGCGCGCCGCTCGGTCCACGAGTGCGCGCACCCGCGGCGGAGCAGCTGCAGCCGTCCTCGCCGCCGCCGCTGACGCCGCCGTCGGCGCCCACGCCGCCGTCCTCGGTGACGCTGGCGTCGTCGCCTACGGCGCCGCCGTCGTCCACGCCGCCGTCGGACATGCCGCCATCGTCCACGCCGCCATCGGACATGCCGCCGTCGGGCACGCCCGCGTCGGTCATGACCTCCACGCCGCAGGTCTCGTCGCAGCCGTCGCCCGAGGTGGTGTTGCCGTCGTCGCACTCCTCACCGTCGTCGGCGTCGACGTTGCCGTCGCCGCAGACCGCGCCGGTGAGCGAGAGCTCCATCGTGCAGTCGTCCGCGCACTCCATGCAGGTGGCCATGCCGTAGACGCACTCCGTCTCGCTGACGGTGTTGCCGTCGTCGCAGACCTCGCCGTCGTCGGTGTCGACGTTGCCGTCGCCGCAGACCGGCCCGGTGAGCGCGAGGTCCATGGCGCAGTCGTCACTGCACGTCATGCACGACGCCATGCCGTAAGGGCAGGCGGTCTCGCTGACCGTGTTGCCGTCGTCACAGGTCTCTTCGCCCGCGTCGACGTTGCCGTCGCCGCAGACCGGGCCGGTGAGCGACAGATCCATCGCGCAGTCGGCGCTGCAGGCCATGCAGGAGGCGATGCCGTAGATGCACGCCGTCTCGGTGGTGGTGTTGCCGTCGTCGCACGCCTCGGCGCCCTCGACCATGCCGTCGCCGCAGGTCGACATCGCCGCCGGGACGGACACCGTCACGTCGTCGATGGCGATCTCGTCGCGGCTGCCGCTGCCGCTCACGTCATCGGTCGTGAAGCGCACGATGAGGTTGTCGCCCGCCGCGACCGGCGTCGCCGACAGGTCGATCGTCGCCGAGAGGCTCATGCCCACCCACGCCGGCGCTCCGTCCGCCGCCTCCGGCGTCGTCGCGGAGAGGCTGGGCGCCGCCACCGGGGTCGGCATCGTCTCGCGCTCGACCTCGACGTCCATCGACGAAGCGCGGGCCTGGTCGTTGTAGACGTAGAAGGTGTAGCTCACCTCGATCTGGGTCAGCGGCGCGCCGGTGCCGTTCTGCACCCGCAGCTCGAACGCGCCCGGGGAGGCGTCCCCGCCTGTCGGCTGGAATCCGAGGGTGGGGTTGGGGCCGCCCACGCCGACGTCGAAGGCGTAGGCGCCGCCGGTGCTCGTGCCCCCCGTCGAGGTGCCGCGCGCGTAGTCGCCGGTGGTGAACGAGCCGCCGAAGCTGGTGTCGCCGTCCGTGAGACCGGTCACCCGCCACTCGTCCGAGTCGAGCTGGCCCGGGGCGGGCGTCGCCGTGAAGCCCGCGCCGAGGAAGCCATCGAAGCGCTCCACCACGGGCGCGCCGCTGCTGACCGCCTGCTGCGCGTGCGCGGTGGACGCGGCGCCGAAGGCGAGGAAGGAAGAGAGGATGAGGATGTGTTGCAATCGCATGGCGACGCAGCCTGTAGACGACTTGCGCCGGACGGGCAACGCGATCGGTCCAATCGCGTCACGAAACGCCGCGAGAGGTCTCACGGGAGACACGACAAACCCTTGTGGGCTCCCGGGGCGTGCGCGCTAAGCTGGGCCGAATGCTCACGTTCCGACTCAACGGACGCGAGGTCGACGCGAGCGGCGCCGACCCCAACACCACCCTGCTCGGCTGGCTCCGCGAGCGCGGCCTCACCGGATCCAAGGAGGGCTGCGCCGAAGGCGAGTGCGGCGCCTGCGCGGTGGTCGTCGTCACCGAAGGCCCCGACGGCAAGACCCGCTATCAGCCGGTCAACAGCTGCCTCTACCTGCTCGGCTCCGCCATCGGGCGCGAGATCGTCACCGTCGAGGGCGTCGCCAACGGCGCGCTCCACCCGGTGCAGAAGGCCATGGTGGAGCTCGGCGGCAGCCAGTGCGGCTACTGCACGCCCGGCTTCATCATGAGCCTCTTCGCCGAGTACTACCGCGACGGCCGGGTCGAGGGGGAGCTCGACCCGGAGGCCATCGCCGGCAACCTCTGCCGCTGCACGGGCTACCGCCCCATCCGCGACGCGGGTCGGCGCCTCCCACTCGTCTCCGACGGCGACGGCCACGCCGCGCGCCTGAAGAGCCCCGCGCCCACCGACGCCGACGTCACGCTCACCGCGGGCGAGCGCGTCTATCTCCGCCCCAGCTCGCTGGCCGGCGTGTTCGACGCGCTCGCGCAGCACCCCGGGGCCAAGCTCGTCACGGGCGGCACCGACGCGGTGGTCGAGATGAACCAGCGCCTCACCCGCTACGAGGCCATCGTCTCGCTCGAGGCGGTCGAGGAGCTGCGGGTCTTCGAGGACGCGGACGACGCGCTCATCCTGGGCGCCGCGGTGCCGCTGGCCGAGATCGAGGAGCGGCTCGACGGCGCGCTCCCCATGCTCGAGGCGCTCCTCCCGCTCTTCTCGTCGCGCCTCATCCGCAACCGCGCGACCCTCGGCGGCAACCTCGCCACCGCGAGCCCCATCGGCGACTCGCCCCCCGTGCTGCTCGCGCTCGGCGCCGAGGTGATCCTCGCGTCGGCCGAAGGCGAGCGCACCGTGCCGGTGAGCGAGCTCTTCACGGGCTACCGAAAGACGGCGTTGAAGGACGGCGAGGTGATCGCGAAGGTCCGCATCCCCAAGCCGTTCCCGACCATCGGCCGCTTCTACAAGGTCAGCAAGCGCGTGCACGACGACATCAGCACGGTGGCGGCGGGCTTCGCGATCGACCTCGACGACGCGGGCGTGGTCAAGCAGGCCCGGCTCGCGTACGGCGGCGTCGCGGCCACCCCGGCCCGCGCGTCCGACGCGGAGAAGGCCCTCGTCGGCAAGAAGTGGAGCGCCGAGGCGGTGGCCGACGCGAAGACGCGGCTCGCCAGGTCCTTCACCCCCATGACCGATCAACGCGGCAGCGCGGACTATCGCGCGGCCATGGTCACGCGGCTGCTCGACAAGCTGTGGGCCGAGACGGGAGCGAGCGCATGAGCGTCGGCAAGTCCATCTCGCACGAGAGCGCCGAAGGCCACGTCACTGGCGCGGCCCTCTACACCGACGACCTGGTCCCGCGCTATCCGGGCTGCCTCCACGCCTGGCCCATCCAGGTCATGGCCGCGCGCGCCCGCGTCGACGCGATGCACCTCGACGAGGTCCGCAGTCACCCCGGCGTGGTGGCCGTGCTCACCGCGGACGACGTGCCGGGCGAGAACGACACGGGCGCCGCGCGCCGCGACGAGGCGCTCTTCCCGGTGGGCGAGACCGCCTACTGGGGCCAGGCCGTCGCGTGGGTCCTCGCCGAGTCCGAAGAGGCGGCCAAGATCGCGTCGCTGAAGGCGAAGATCGACTTCACGCCGCTCGAGGCGATCACCACCATCGAGCAGGCCATCGAGGCGGAGAGCTTCCACACCGAGCCGGGCGAGATCGCGCGCGGGGACCTCGACGCGGCGTTCCGCGACGCGCCCCACACCGCGACCGGCCAGCTCTACGTCGGCGGGCAGGAGCACTTCTACCTCGAGACCCAGGCCGCCATCGCCGACGTGGACGAGGCGGGCAGCGTGCTCATCCAGTCGAGCACCCAGCACCCGTCCGAGACGCAGGAGATCGTCGCGCGCGTGCTCGGCATCCCCCGCAACCAGGTCGTCGTGCAGTCGCTCCGCATGGGCGGCGCCTTCGGCGGCAAGGAGGTGCAGGCCAACCCCTACGCGGCCGTCGCCGCCATCGGATGCAAGCTCACCGGCCGCCCCGTCCGCGTGCGCCTCGACCGGATGCGCGACTTCACGCTGACCGGCAAGCGCCACCCCTTCCTCGGCAAGTACCGCGTCGCGTTCGACGACGAGGGCGCGATCCTCGGCTTCGACCTCGACCTCTACTCCGACGGCGGCTGGTCGCTGGATCTGAGCGCCCCGGTCTTCCACCGCGCGCTCTTCCACGCCGACAACGCGTATTACCTGCCCAATGTCCGCGTACGCGGCCGCGTCTGCAAGACCAACGTCTGCTCGCACACCGCCTTCCGCGGTTTCGGCGGCCCGCAGGGCATGCTGATGATCGAGGATGCGATCGATCGCGTGGCCCGCGCGGTGAAGCTCCCGCCGCACGCGGTGCGTCAGAAGAACTTCTACCGCCCCGGTCACACCACGCACTACGAGCAGAAGGTCGAGCAGGCCGATCGCATCGAGCGCATCTGGGACGAGCTGCGCGGGAGCAGCCAGTTCGACGAGCGCTTCATGGACATCGAGGCGTTCAACGCCAAGAGCGCGCACCTCAAGCGCGGCGTCGCGATCACCCCGGTCAAGTTCGGCATCTCGTTCACGGCCAAGTGGTACAACCAGGCCGGCGCGCTCGTGCTCGTCTACCGCGACGGCTCGGTGCAGGTGAACCACGGCGGCACCGAGATGGGTCAGGGCCTGCACACGAAGATGCTGCAGATCGCCGCGCACTCGCTGGGCCTGCCCCTCGAGCGCGTGCGCATCATGCCGACCCGGACCGACAAGGTCCCGAACACCAGCGCGACCGCCGCGTCGAGCGGCTCGGACCTCAACGGCGCCGCTGTCCTCGACGCCTGCGAGCAGATCAAAGACCGCCTCCGCCCCATCGCGGCGCGCATGCTCGACATCGACCCCGACGAGGTGGAGTTCGGTGACGGGGAGGTCCGCCGGGCGCATCTCTGGAGCCGCTCGGTGCCCTTCGCGGAGGTCGTCGAGAAGGCCTACATGGAGCGCGTGCAGCTCAGCGCGACCGGCTTCTACAAGACCCCGCGCATCCACTTCGACGCCAAGGCCGGCCGCGGCAAGCCCTTCCACTACTTCGCGTACGGCGCGGCGGTGACCGAGGTCGAGGTCGACGGCTTCACCGGCATGTACACGATCAAGCGCGTGGACATCCTGCACGACTGCGGCACCTCGCTCTCGCCTCTGGTCGACCTCGGCCAGGTGGAGGGCGGCTTCATCCAGGGGCTCGGCTGGGTGACCCAGGAGGAGCTCTGGTGGGCCGACGACGGACGCCTCGGAACGTCCAACGCCTCGACCTACAAGCTCCCCACCCTCGGCGAGGCGCCCGAGGAGATGCACGTGTCGTTGCTGCCGAAGGCCGAGGAGCCGGGCGTGGTGTACGGCAGCAAGGCGGTCGGCGAGCCGCCCTTCATGCTCGCGATCAGCGCGCGCGAGGCCATCCGACACGCCGTCAGCGCGTTCGCGAGCGCGGGTGAGCCGGTGGAGCTCGCCTGCCCCGCCACGCCGGAGAAGACCTACTGGGCCATCGAGAAGCTGATGGCGCGCGAGGCGAAGACGGCGATGAAGCAGGCCCAGGCGGTCAGCGGAGCGGCCGAGTGAAGATCGACGCGCTGTCCGACGAGACCCGTCAGGCAGCCTTCGAGGCCATGGTCGCGATGGCCTGGGCCGACGCGCACCTCACGCGCGAGGAGATCTTCGCCGTGCGCGCGGCCGGCCAGCTGCTCTCCCTCTCGAGCGACGCGCTCGACGCGCTCGACGCCGGCCCGCCCGATCTCTCGGGCCTGCCCATCGAGGACCTGAAGTGGGCCGATCGCCGCCTCGTCTACCTGTGCGCCGCGTGGATGGCGGTGGTGGACGGACGCGAAGACGACGTGGAGGGCGCGCTCTTGGCCGAGCTGCGCGAGCGGCTCGACGTCCCACTCGAGGAGGCGACGACCCTTCGCGAAGACGCGCGCATGATGCACGTCACCGCCCCGTCCTCGATGCCCTGGTACGAGGAGCTGGCCGCGGTCATCTCCGCCGCGGCTTCTCGCCGTCCCTGAGCGTGAAGCCGCTCGCGGCGAGCACCACGCCGTTGATCTGCACGTCGACCGCGTGCGCCCCCGGGTAGAGCGGCCGGATCGTCGTCACCCGCATCGGCTGCTTCTTCGTCAGCGAGGTCGACTCCCCCGCCTTCAAGGACAGCGTCTTCCACTTGAAGACCTTCGGGCGCGCGTCCCCGCTGGACTTGCGATAGTGCACCCGGTAGTCGATGAGGAGCTCCGCGTCGGGGCCCGCGTTCTCGAGCACCAGGGAGAGCGACACGTGCTCGCCGATCGCGACCGTCTCCGGCGAGACCGACAGCGACGCCGCCAGCCGCTTCGGCGGCCCGTAGCCGAGCACCTCGAGCGCGCGGGGATCGCCGGCCTTGATGAGCGTGCGCAGCGCGTGCTTCACCACCCAGGCCCGCTCCGCGCTCGCGCCGTCCATCCAGCGCGCGGCGATCTCGAGCACCGTCTCGGGGTGATCCTTCGCGACGTCGTTCAGGCAGTTCGCCACCGACTTGCGCACGTAGAGCGAGGGGTCGTCCTTCAGCCGCTCGAGGATCGGGAAGATCGGCGAAGGGTCCGCGATGAGCGAGTCGAGCCGCTTGCCCCAGGGCAGCCGCGGGCGAACGCCCTCCGAGCACCAGCGCCGCACGTGCGGGCTCTCGTGCGAGGTCAGCGCGAGCAGCCGCGCGAAGACCTCGTCCGGATGGCGCTCCACGAACGGGCGGATCGCGAACTCGCTCGTCAGGCGCTGGGTCAGCTCGATCATCGCGTGCCAGGACGCGTCGAGGTGCGCGACCCCGTGGTCCGCGATGAGCTGCCCGATCGGCCACTGCAGGTAGCCGCCCGTGACGTTCTCGGTGCCGTCGAGGAGCGGCGGCAGGCTGTCGGCGAGCATCCGCAGCCCGCGCTCCATGTCCTCGGGCAGCTCCGCTCGCAGCGCGGCGGAGAACTGACGCACCCGGTCCATCATCTCGAGCGCGTCGAGGTCCTCGGTGGCGCGTCGGAAGAAGCGCCGTTCGTCGAAGCCGGGGCACGTCGCGGCGACCTGCGCGCCGAGCGCCCTCGCCGCCTCCCGGTCGAACCAGTCCTTGAACGCCTTGGACTCACCGTTGTCCCCGTCGGCCATGGCGCGGAGCATCGGGCGCCCGGCGATCGACGGCAACCCGCTTGCTGCGCTCTTCAGCGCGCCCGCGACTGGCCGCGAATCAGGACTCGCCGAGCGGGGGCACGGCGACCACGCCCGTGCTCGCGGGTGGCGCGCCGCGTACCACGATGATCCAGCTGCGGGTGCCGAGGGGCACGCCGTCGCTCACCGGGTGGATCGGTCCGAGCCGCGTGGCGGGCACGTCTCGCGCGGGGGCGATCTCGACGATGCTGCCGTCCGGCATGACGAAGCGGCGCGTCGCCTCGTCGGTCTCGGTCGCGATCGACGCATAGAAGGCCATCGCGTCGTTCACCGAGAGCGCGCTGCTGAGATAGACGGCCGAGAACGGCGCCTCCGCCTCGAGGGCCATCTCCTCCGCGTGCTGCTGGCGGCTGCCTTCGGGGACTCTGACGCCGAGCGCCGTCTCGACCGGCTCGCCGGGCCTCGCGACCCACCACGCGCACGCCGCGGTCCAGGATCCCAGAGCGAGCGCGAGCGCGGAGAGCAGCAGCCGCCTCCTCGGACGGCGGAGGTCTCGGACCGGCCTCAGCACGCGCATCTTCACTCACTCCAGGATGTACAGAGAACCGTACGGCGGGGGGAGGCCTGCGTTGCAGTCCTCACCTATGATTGATCTCTAAGTTCAATCGGCGAATCGGCAATGGTGACCTGCTATCTTGGAGTCGATGAGCGACGGATGGCTCGAGCTCGACGGGGTCCCGGAGACCTCGCTCCCCAGCTGGGCGAACGACGGACGCAGCGGCGATCGCGTCTCGTTCCTCGAGGCCGGGCTCCTCGCCGTGCAAGATGGTTTGGCGACCTTCGCGCGCTGGACCGACGTGCTCTCGGTGGTGAAGCGCGGCGACGCCGCCTTCATCCTCGCGCCGCGCCGGCCTCCCGCTGCGCCATGGATCCGCGTCGGCCCGCAGCAGATCGACGGCGACGTCGACTCCTTCCTGCGGCGCCTGGACGAGCGACGACGCAGCGGCGGGTACCGGGACTCCGTGCGGGCGCAGCGCCAGAACCTGCAGCTCGACGAGCTCCGCCGCCGGGTCTCCGCGCGCGAGCCCGTGCCCGGCGCCCTCGAGGTCCCCTCCACCATCGTGCTCGGGCGGTCCTATCCTGGCCTCGGTCTGACTCAGGCGTCCATCGTCACCGGAGGCGGCGCCCTGGGCCTGGTCTTCCCGGTGATCGGCGTCGTGGGCGCGGGTGCGGAGGAGCTCGCCAGCTTGTGCGGGCAGCTCGGCGCGATCGGTGGCGTCTTAGCGGGCGCGCTCATCGCGCGGCACGTAGGCCGCCGCTGGCGCGCTTCCAAGGACGCCACGCTCCCCCGCCAGCGCGTGCTCGTGCTCGCGCCCGACGGCTGCATCATCGGCTTCCGCACCGGCGTCCGGACCCTCCGCTGGTCGTCGGTCGGCCGCTTCGAGTCCGGCCGCATCGAGCCCGACTACGAGCTCGGCCTCATCGTGCGCGGCGCCGACGACCAGAAGCTCGGCGAGATCGAAGCCGCCTGGCTCGACGCCCCCCTCGAGCTCGTCGTGGCCGTCGCCGAAGCCTACCGAGAAGCCGCCCGGTAGCCGTGCGAGCGACCGCGATCGACATCGAGCGACTCGCCGAGCGGTTGAACGCGCTCTGGGCAGCAGACCCGGAGCTTCGCGTGTTCGGGGCAGAGACCCACCGCTACGAGCTCCGCCCGACGCTCGGGGAGAACGACATCGCCCGTTTCGAACGGGAGCGAGGTGTCGAGTTGCCGGCCGACTACCGTGCCTTCCTCGAGCAGATCGGGGACGGCGGGGCGGGGCCGCAGTACGGGCTCCGAACGCTCGCGGACGCCACCCGCCGCCAGGACGTGGATCTGTCACGTGACTTCGTGTGGGAGCAGCGCGTCGAGCTCGACGGTCCTGCGAGCAGCCAGGTGGAGGCGTGGTTGGAGGACCCCTGCGGTATTGCGACGATCTGCGACCACGGGTGCGGATACACCTCGTTTCTCGTCGTCCGGGGTCCGTCGCGAGGAACTGTCTGGGACGAGTGGGTCGCCGCCGACGGCCCGCTCACGCCGACCGGCCTCGACTTCGGGAGCTGGTATCTGGAATGGATCGAGTCGAAGCTGCGGACGATCGCGCGAGCCCCTCGCACCGAAGCGGTGCGAGTCGGCATGCACCGTAGCGAGCTCCGAGCCCTCCTCGGCGAGGAGCGCGTTTGGGGGAGCGCTGGAGTCGAGGAGGGGGAGACCCATGTCGGGTTCGACGACTGCCACGGGTCGTTCCTGCTGGGGTCCGACGGACGCGTGAAGAGGACCTACATCCGCTCGTTCTACTGACCGACGGTCGCGGCGGATGGGACCCCAGCCCGGATGGAGCACCTCAGCCCGCGACGCAGGTGTGCTCACCTTCGGTCGGGGAGGGCTCCGTCTCACCGGGGCACTGAACCATGCACATCGAGGTGTCGCGGCACAGGACCGTGCAGTCCGCCTCACAGGTCACGGTGCAGGTCGCGCCCATCTCGCACTCGACGTCGCCCTCGTCGGCCACCGTCACGGTGCAGGTGGCGTCGCTGCACAGCACGTCGCCGTCGCGGCCGCTCGTCACGGTGCAGGTCGCGCCCGAGTCGCAGTTGATGGTGTTGTCGGCGCCCATGGCCTCGAAGGCGCACATGGAGCCCATCTCGCAGTCGAGGTCGGCGTTGTCGCCCGCCGTCGTCACGTCACAGGTCGAGTTGGTGGAGCAGGCCACGTTCGTGTCCCCGAGCGCGTCGACGACGCAGTCGGCCATCGCGCCACAGTCGACGTCACACGCCTCCGTGCCGCAGTCGGTCGTGCAGGTGTTGCCTTCGCCGCAGGTGAGCTGACAGCCAGATCCTTCGAGCGCGCCGCAGCTGAGGCCGCAGTCGAAGCCGAGCGGGCAGAGGCAGCTGACCCCGGTGCACATGCAGTCGGGGCCCGGGCAGGCGACGGGCTCGGTCGGTGTGGATTCGCCCGCGCAGGCGAGCAGAAGAAAGGAAAGGGAGAGAAGCGAGATCGTAGTCTTCATGCCCCGTGGGTCACGCCAGGCCCTCGCGCTGATTAACAAGAATCGCCGTCGAGGCAGATCAGGTCCGAAGGTCGAGTCGGGTAGGTACAGCAGGCGCGGAAGCACGAAGCGCAGTCCGTGGCGGGAACGAAGGGCGTGCAGGTGCCGTCGACGCAGATCTGATTCGCCCCACAAGGGCGCCCACACTCGCCGCAGTGCAGCGGGTGGGTCGTCACGTCGACGCATCCACCGAGGCAAGCGCTCCCTGTGCTGCACGAATCGACGCACACACCCCCCTGGCACAAGGCCGGGCAGTCGATGTCCGCGACGCCGCAGTGGTCGCCGTCTGCGCTGATGTCGACGCAGTCGGGCCCGACCCGGACCAGCCCCTGGCGGCAGACGCAGGCGCCGTCGATGCAGTACTCGTCGTCTTCACAGTGCGTCTCCGTCGCCCCGCAGGACTCGGGGTCCCGCAGGCCGATGGGCGAGACCGTTCCCGCGTCCCCGCCGGGGGCGCAGCCGTCGCAGCGCTCGAAGAGCTCGACCTGCTGCTGCCCACACCCGGCGAGGAGCGCGGCGAGGAGGAGGGCGCGCATCACTCCTCGAGGCTCGCCGCGGCGCGCGCCTGGGGGGAGTCGGGGTACAGCCGGCGCAGCTGCTCGAGCGCGGCCTCCATGGCCCGAGCGTGTCCTCGGCGCCGCTCGGCGTCCGCTTCGATCCAGAGCGCCTCCGCGCCGAACCGGCTCCGAGGGAAACGGCGACGCTGGGCGCGGACCGCGCGCACCGCGCGCTCGGGGTCGCCGCCGCGTAACTCGAGACGCGCGAGACGTATCCACGCCGCCTCGGCCAGGCTCCCCCGCCCGGCGCCGACACGTCGGAAGAGCCCCCGCGCGCGCTCGTGCTCGCCAGCGCGCCAGCGTGCCTCCGCCGTGGCCAGGAGCGCTCGCGGATCGTCCGTCTCCCCGTGGGTGGAGGTCTCGCGAGCGGGTCGCGCTCGGCCCCGGGCCGCGACCGAGGTCGGCTCGTCGATTCGCGTCGCCGTCGCCTCGTCGGTGGCGGTCTCGTCGTCCGTGTCGCTGGCGACCTCGTCGCTGGCGGCCTCGTCGTCGCTGACGGCCTCGTCGCTGGCAGCCTCGTCGTCGCTGGCGGGTTCGACGGGGCTGCGCTCGAGCGGGCCGGCCGCGAGCCGCTGCCCACGCGTCCAGCGCTCGCCAGCGTACAGGTGGATCTCGCGCTCCTCGGGCGCGCGCACGACGACGTGGCCCTCGTCGACGTGCACCTCTACATGGTCGCCCGCTCGCACGACGGTGAACCGCGTGCCGCGGACCTCGACCGTCACCTCCCCCGCGCGGACCCGGAGCGCTCCCTGTCCGAGGTCGCGGGCGTGCACCGACACCCGGCCCGAAGCCAGCTCCAGCTCGGTCATGCAGCCGTCGGGCGCTCGCATCGAGAGATCGCCCTCTACCGTCGCCACGCCGCGCTGGCCGAGCGCCAGCCGACCGTCCCGCGCGATGCCCTCGGCCGGGCTCCACGACTCACAGACGCGCGCGGCGCGCGGCGCGCTCGGCTCACTGGCCGCCGCGACCCAGAGCACCAGCGCGGCCGCCGCCGCGAGGGGGATGGCCAGGAGCGCGACACGCCCGCCCCGCCGCCGTCGAGCCAGCGCGGGGCCCTCCAGCTCCACGCGATCGAGGATCCTCGCCCGCGCCGCGTCGTCGAGCCGCGGCGCCCCCTCCTCCGCGAGGTCCTGCAGGCGGTCGCGAAGCTCCTCCGCGTCCATCCCGTTCGCGACGAGCGCCGGGCCGCGCTCGAGCACGGCGTCGAGGACCCGCTCTCGCGCCGGGGACTCGAGCCGAGGCTCGGCCTCCTCCGCCAGGGAGCCGAGCCGTCGCCGCAGCTCTTCGTCGGAGAGGCTCACGGCTCCCCCAGGAGCGAACGGACGACGGGGTTCGCCATGAGCTCGTGACGCGCGTGGTAGATGCGCGAGCGGACGGTGTGCGGCTTGCTGTCGGTGAGCTCCGCGATCTCCTCCGGGCTCATCCCGTCGAGGGCCCAGAGCGTGAACGCGATGCGCTTCTTCGCGGTGAGCGCGTCGAGGGCGCGGTGCAGGCCTTCGAGCCGCTCCCGCGAAGAGGCCGCGTGCTCCGGGCTCTCCTCCGAGCCCACGAGCTCGAGCGGCATCGGGGCGCGTCGGCGCTGGTAGGCGCTCGGTCGCAAGGCCCGCCGCGCGACGCGCACGGTGATCCCGCCGACGAAGGTGGAGAACCGGCTCTCCTCACGGAAGGAGGGCAGGGCCCGACAGAGCTCCAGGAAGACGTTCTGGACCAGATCCTCGAAGTCGGGGCGCGGACCGAGCATGCGGCCGAGCAGGCGCTCGACGCGGGGCAGCTCCCCCTCGGCCAGAGCCCTCAGGGCGTGGCCGTCCCCTCCCTTCGCCCGGCGGACGAGATCCAGCTCGGAGCCGGCGAGGGCGAGGGGGTCGCGTGAAGCGGAGGCCACGTCGGTGGGTCGCACGACCCCCGCCAGATGATTAATCGAATCGTCACGCGCGCTCATTCGAACCGCCAGGCCAGCCCCAGGCGGCCGGCCAGGCGCAGGGTCGACTCGTCGAGCAGGGGCTCTCCGAACGCGGTGAAGACGACGGGGGCCGGCAGCACGTCCACCCCCAGCTCCAGCGTCACCTCGAGGCCCTCCACCAGCGGCTGTCGCGCCTCGGCGGAGATCCCGGCGAACCACCCGGCTCGCACGGCCTCGGCGCTCTCCCCCGTCTCCCGTGTGCCCTGGCCGAGGATGGCCGCGCCGCCTCCGCGGAGGTGCCCCATGAGGCGGGTGCGCACGGGCCCCACGTCGCCGCCGAAGCTCAGCCGCAGGCCCACGTCGTAGCGCTGGTAGCGACCCTCGATCGCGCTCGTCTGTCCGCGCGTGACGAAGACGCCCGCGCCGGACGCGAAGAAGCCGCCACCGATCACGAAGCGCTCGCCGGGCGGCGTCGCGACGAGCTCCACGAAGAGCGCGGGCTGAACGAGCCAGGGGGCGCCGCCCTCGGTCGAGAGCCAGGCCTCCACGCCCACGCCGACGGTGAACGCGAGGGGGACGGCTGCGGACGTCGGCGCAGCATCGGACGGGACTTCGCTGACGAGGTCGGGCGCTTCGGCCTCGGTCGTCGGCTCGGCCACGCCCAGGGTCGCGCCCACGGTCTCGGGATCCCCTCCCGCCCGCGCCACCTCGAGGAGCTCGGTGGCCACGAGGGCGAGCGCGTAGCCGTCGTCCTCGGGCGCGTCGAAGCGGCGCTCGAGCACGGCGTCGTCCCTGCGGCGCCACACGCGGATCAGCGGGGTGTCGGTGTCGATGGTGACGAGCAGCGCGACGCCGTCGGGCGGCGGATCGGGGATCGTCGAGTAGCGGCGCTCGTCCGGCAGCCCGACGAAGCTCGCGAACGCGTCGGCCGCGACGACGCTGCGCTCCCCCCACGACACCAGCGCGACGTCGCTCCCTTGCGCCTCCGCGACGCCGGCGACCCCGGCGATGAGCGTCACCAAGACGACGAGATGGGACCCTCTCCTCACGTGACCGAAGGATAGCGCGGCGTCTCGATGCGGCCGCCCGGCGGTGCTCTAGTGAGCGCGGTGGCCGTCGGGGTCGCCCTGGCGCAGCGCCTCGGCGAGCTCGGGGCCGCCTTCGCCGAGCAGTCGCGCCGTCTTGCCCGCGAGGTGCTGGAGGCGATCGATGAAGCGGTGGTCGTGCTCGGCCGTCTCGAGGTGCGCGATCTCGTGGAGCACGACGCCGAGGGTCTGGGCGTCGAGGATGTCCTCGAAGCGCAGCGGGCCGCGCACGTTGAAGGAGATCTCGCGCTTGTCGACGTCGGTGACCGCGTCCTCGAGCAGGCCCGCGTCGCCCGGGTCTCGCGCGAAGAAGCGCACCTTGACGACGCGGCCGGCCACCGCGCGGGCCAGCCAGCGCACGGCGTCCGCGAAGCGCCGCTGCGTCTCGTCCGGCTCGACGTCCTCGCCGCCGAACTCGCTCGAGCGCCGGCGCACGTAGTCGTCCGACGTCTCGAGCACGCGGCTGAGCGACATGTAGGCGCCGTGCGAGATCACCGACGCGTCGACGATGTGCGCGCCGAGCTGTCGGGCGCGGTCGTTGGCGCGGCGGGTCCCGCCGAGCACGGAGCCGCGCGGGAACACGCGCGAGACGTAGGCGTCGAGCAGCGCCGGCGTGAGCGGCCAGCCCGCGATGACCTCGTGCACCCAGTCGGAGCGCAGGTCGTTGCGGTCCAGGTAGCTGTGGATCATCGCCTCGAGCAGCGCGGCCTTCACGGCGAGCTTGTAGCGGTCGGGCACCGCGTCGCGCCCCTCGCCGAGCGGCACCCGCTGCGCCACGTCGACGTGCCAGGGCAGGTTCCACGCCTCGACCGGCAGGCCCATCTCGAAGAGGTGCGCCTGCTCTCCGCGCCGAGGCGTGTAGATGGAGAGCGTCGTGTTGCCCATCGCCGCGCGCTCCACGCCGTCGGCGATGATCACCGTCTCCAAGTGACAGGAGCTCAGCGTCAGCACCGAGCGCGGCCGGCGCACCTGACGCGAGGCGACCTTGAGCGTGGTGCCCTTCGGCGGGATGCAGAGGCGGAGCATGCGCTTGGCCTCGACGAGCTCCTCGTCCGCGAAGCGCCGGCCGAGCACCAGCCGCGTGCCGCGCGCCCGCTCGTTCTCGCGTGATCGGCGGCCCTCCTCGGAGAATTCGACCGTGGTGCCGACCGTCTCGACGGTGGCCCGGTCCATGCCCGCGAGCAGCTCCTTCAGCCCGCGCCCCATGCGACCGCGGCGCGTCGGGTCGTCGGGCTTGTCGCTGAGGAAGATCGTGTACACGAGCCGCTCGTCGCCGATGCCCCCCTCGGCGTCGTCCTCGACCACCACCTGCTCGTCGCCCAGCTCCACCGTGACCTGACCGGCGCGCTCGTCGAAGGCGTTCTGGAGCGCCTCGAGCATCAGCCGCCCGAGTGGACGGGACGCGCTGAGCCGCCGCCATCCGTCGTCGGCCACCTCGAACCAGCGCTTTGCCGCGTCGCTCACCGTTCCCTCGTTCCCCAGGTTCGCGCCCGCGGAGTATAGGCCATCGACCGCCGCGCCACGACGGCCCTTGGGTGAAGGATACGGCGGGTTTGCCGTATGGTTGCGTTCAGGACGTCGCTCCGGCGACAATGCAGAGCTTGCTGAAGAGAGGCGTGGCGTCAGGGGCATCAGTCGACCGGGTGGGGGTCGTGCGCCTGAGGTTCCGTCCAGAGGGAGAATGATGGCCGCGTCGAGTGACCAGGTGATCTGCCACGTCTGCGGATTCAAGAACCCCGGGGACGCCGAGCGTTGCGTCTCGTGCGGTGCGAAGCTCGAAGAGCTCTCCGGGGCCTACAGCGCCGACGAAGAGGCACGGAAGAAGAACCAGCAGGAGGGGTTCGACATCAAGTGGGCGCTCGTCGCCTTCGTCGTCTACCTCGTCCTGCAGGCGGTGGTGCTCGTGCTGCTGCCGATGGTCATCGACGCGTACGACCCGCAGGGCTTCTCGGCCCTGATGGTCTCGGTCGCGGTCTGGTGCGTCGGCGGCGTCATCGTCGGCTTCTTGTCGCCGGGGAAGACCTTCCTCGAGCCCGCGGTCGGCGCGCTCGTCGCCGTCGTGCCCACGGTCTGGTGGCTGGTGAACACCACGCCGAGCGCCCCCGAGCACCTCGGGGGCGGCTTCCAGCTGACCATGCCCGCCTACGTCATCGGTGGGCTGCTGGGCGGCATGATCTCGCTCTTCGGCGCGTTCGTCGGCGAGAAGATCCAGGACGCCAAGAACCGCTGAGGCTCGAGGCGTCCCGGGCCGCTCACTCGGCGCGGACCGCGCTGAAGCCCGTCGTGAACTTCAGGCTCGCGGCGAGGACGAGCGCCTGCAGCTCCTCGTCGCCCCCGGCGTCGTCCGCCCAGAGGCAGCCGCCGCCGTAAGCCGCGACGACCTCTCCGTTGCGCATCTCCTCGGCGTACCAGTCCTCGGTCTCCTCCGAGCCGGTGCTGGTGAGGTCGGCGTGTGCGCTCGAGACGCCGAGCAGCACGCAGTTGACGCCGTTGGTCGCGATGCTGCCGCCGAGCAGCAGGTCGAAGCTCGCCCCGGCCTCGTCGATCAGGCCGAAGGTGTCGCGGTCGACGGTGGTGATCTCTCCGTCGCAGATCTGCTCGCACTCCGGGTTCAGCGTGTTGGCGCCGCACTCGCTCGGGTCGGGATCACGCATGGTGCCCATGCACTCCTGCTGCGGGATCGTGACCCACATGCGGTGCGGATACTCCGGCTCGCGCTGCGAGACGCTCACCCGGTCCGGCCACGCCTCGCTCGGGCAGACGATCTCGGGTCGGCTGCAGTCCAGGGTGAAGGGGATCAGGTAGCCGCCGTGCTCGACCATGACCGTGCCGCCCTCCTCGGGGAGCGTCGCGTCATAGGTCGCGCCGCCGATGCCGATCTCCACGTGGAGCGCGTCGTCGTAGGTGACCGCCCAGTCTCCCTCTACGTCGGGCGTCGGAGTCATCGACGTGAGCGGTCCGCCACATCCCCCGCCGCGCGCTCCCATCATCATGGGCGCCAGCAGCGCCGCGCCCACCCACACGAGCTTCATTCGCGATCTCATCATCATCACACCTCCAAGGCGATCCCCCGACCCGCAGGGACCGTGCCGAGACTTCGAGATAGTGATATCTCTATCTGGCCGGAGATGGAAGTGTGAACACCGGTATCCAGTCGTGATTCTTGGTCACAACCGCAGCCTCACCGCGAACGCGGGCGTCAGGACGAGCCCGTTGGCGTCGATTGCGTTATCACCCAGGTCGCCCGTCCAGAGCTCGTGATCCACGCCGAGCTCCATCATGACGTGGAAGCGCCGGAAGCCGACCGCGAGGCCGATCACCCCCCCGGTGCGGAGGCCGGTGAGGCTCACGGGCAGCGCGCCGAGGTCGCCGCGGATGTGCTCGACAGTGATACGGGCGCCGATCCAGGCTTCGTACAGGCTGAAGAGGTCGATCGCGAGCACGAGCGGGACGGTGCCGCCGAGCCGGACCGCGCTCGTGTCGTCGTGGGCGACGCCGACGTGGGGCGCGATGCCGAACAGGAGGCTCGCGGTGCCGAGGGGGAGCCGGCCGCGGAGGTGAGCCCGGGCGCTCGAGGCGGTCGCCTCCACGCCGAGGTCGGCGCGAGAGCCCAGCCCGTGGCGCACGAAGACGAGCGGCGTCGCGCCGCCCGGGGCGCCGAACGAGAGCGCCTGGTCGAGCTCCGCGCCGGGCTCACCCGGCGACACGGCGGCCGGGCTCAGGTCGCCGACCGGGATGCGATACGCCGCGCCCGTGGCCAGGTCCGTGCGACCCGTCGGCACGGTGCTCCCGCCCGCGAAGCTCGGCATGGCGGGCGCGCAGCCGAGCAGCAGAGAGAGCGAGGCGCCGAAAATGAAAACGGAGCGACCCGAGAGGATCGCTCCGTGAGCACGCATCAGCCGCGGCTCACTTGCGGAAGCGAGACGGGTAGTCGCCCGACGCGATGCGCCCCTTGAGGTCACCGTCATCGGGGTGAAGCTGGATGGCCTTCTGGGCCAGCTCCGGCTCCTCTTCGCGATGCTCGGGGTTGGGCAGACAGCACTCGACCGGACACACCGCCTGGCAGGCCTCGTGGTCGTAGAAACCGACGCACTCGGTGCAGAGGTCGGGGTCGATCACGTAGATCTCCTCGCCCTCGCTGATGGCCTGGTTGGGGCACTCCGGCTCGCAGGCGCCGCAGTTGATGCATTCATCGGTGATGTAGGTAGACATGTCCGGGTCCCTCGAAAAGCGCGGCCGGACTATATAGCCCGCGCACTCCAGGCGCCACTTGTGAAGCCTCGACACCCGAAACGCAAGGGTTTGCGGCCGGAATGCCTCGCATCCCGACCATCCCGCCCGGAAATATCGGTCAATGTCCGCGATCCGCCTCGTCGAGGAACTCGTCGCTGAGCACCGACTCGTCCCCGCCGAGGTCGAGCTGGCGGCCGAGATCGTGGGGATCGGGGCGCGCCTGACGCGGCCGCGGCGTGCGGACGCGCGGACGCTGGGTGCGGGGCTCTCGCGTGGCCACGACGGGCGCCTCCTCGACGACCGGGGCCGCGACCGGCTCGGGCGTGACCTCGGGCGCGGCGGCCACGGGCGGGGGCGGCGCGACCTCGACCACCGGCGTCGGCGCGCTGGTCACCGGGCTCGGCGCGGCGGGCTGCGGCCAGGCGACGACGACCGCGAGGGCCGCGGCGACCAGGCTCGCGCCCGCCATGCCCATGGCCAGGTAGCCCTTGCTCGACGCCTCCGGGGCGGGGGTGGTGCCGATGGCGAGCCGCATCTCTTCGCGCTGGGCCCGCACCTCGGCCAGCTCGGCCTTCATGCGCTGGATGCGCGTGTCGAGCTCCGCGTCCCGCGCCGCCCGCTCCGCCTCGGCCCGCTGCCGCTCCATCGCCCGCGCCGCCTCGAGCTCCTGCTCCCGGGCCCGCCGCGTGACGGCCTCCCGCTCCGCCTCGTCCCGCTGGGCGCGCTCCCGCTCGACCGCCTCCTCGACGCGGCGGTCCGCCTCCATGTCGAAGAGCTCCTTGAGGTTCACCAGTGTGCTGCTCTCGGTCGTCATCTCGCCTCCTGCGACGAGATAGAGCAGTCCCCGTGCCACGGAGTGACCTCCCGACATCATTGAGGAAACGGCGGACGCGTCCCGGTCGAGTATTCTCTCGGCAGCATCAGGTGCTGCTCGGAAGAGACTCTCAGAGCGTCGGGAGGCGCACGCGCTTCGGGCGCGGGTCGGCGCCGGGCGGCGGCTCGGGGAGGGTTCCGTCGGCCTCGTAGAGATCAGCCACCAGGTCGTACGCGGCGGACTTCGTCACGAACGCCTTGCGGACCTCGCCCGGCTGCGCGGTGCCGTTGGCCAGGTAGACCTTGCCGTCGATCTCGGGGGCCTGACCCCACCAGCGGCCCTCGAGGAGCAGCTCGGACTCGTCGCTGATCCCTTCGACCAGGACCTCGACGTCGCGGCCCACCATCGCGTCCATCTTCCGCTTCGAGATGGGACGCTGGGCGGCCATGAGCTTGCGGTGCCGCGATGCGGCGACCTTCGGCGGGACCTGGGCGTCCATCGTGCCGCTCGCGGTGCCCTCTTCGACCGAGTAGCGGAAGACCCCGACCCGATCGAACTCGGCCCAGCGCACGAACTCGAGCAGCTCCTCGAAGTCGGCGTCGCTCTCGCCGGGGTGCCCGACGATGAAGGCGGTGCGGAAGACGAGGTCGTCGATCTGCGTGCGCATCCGGTCGACCACGCGCCGCAGCCGCTCACCGCCGTGCCCGCGCTTCATGCGGCGCAGCATCGCGTCGGACGCGTGCTGGAGCGGCATGTCCACGTAGGGCAGGACCTTCGGGTGCTCGGCCAGCAGCGTGATCAGGCCGTCCTTGATCGTCTCGGGGTAGAGGTAGAACAGGCGCACCCAGCGCAGGCCGGGCACCTCGGCCACCGCCTCGGCGAGCTTCGCCAGATCCGTGCCGTCCTTCAGGTCGCGGCCGTAGGCGATGGTGTCCTGGCTGATCAGGTTCACCTCCACCGTGCCGAGCTCGACCAGCCGCCGCACCTCCTCGACCACGTCCTCGACGCTCCGGCTGCGCTGCTTGCCGCGGAAGCTCGGGATGGTGCAAAACGCGCAAGACCGGTTGCACCCCTCGGCGATCTTCACGTAGGCGCTGTGGTTCCCCTGGGACAGCCGCCGCGGATCGGTCGCGCGGAGCGTGTAGTCGGCCGGGTTGCCCACCATCATGCGGGGCGCGCCCGCGCGGTCGAGCACCTCGCCGAGCTTGAGCATGTCGCTCGAGCCGAGGAAGTGGTCCACCTCGGGCATCTCCGAGGCGAGCTCCTCCGGGTAGCGCTGCGAGAGGCAGCCAGCGACCACGAGCTTCTGGCAGGAGCCCGTCTGGCGCAGCTCGCCCATCTCGAGGATCGTGTTGACCGACTCCTCCTTGGCCTCGTCGATGAACCCGCAGGTGTTGACGACGATCACCTCGGCGTCCTCGGCGCGGTCCACCAGGCGGTACGCCCGCGTGTCCGACACGCCGAGCATCACCTCGGTGTCCACCCGGTTCTTGGGGCAGCCGAGGGAGATGAAATGGATGGTCTTTTCGCTCATGCGCAGCGGGCCAACGTGACGCCGCACCCCGCACGGCGCAACCACTCGGTGTAGGCTGGCCGGCATGGGGAGCCGTCCGAAGAAGTACGCGTTGGCGATCGAGCTGACGAGCTACTGCAACCAGAAGTGTGGCTACTGCTACAACGGCTGGCGCGACGACGGCGGCAAGTCGGTCGGGTCGCTGCCGCGGGACGAGCTGCTGACGCTGGTCGACCGCGCGCTGACCGAGGTCGACTTCGACCACGTGACGCTCACCGGCGGAGAGCCCTTCGCGCGCAAGGACGTCTTCGACGTGCTCGACGTGGTGAAGGGGCACGGCAAGCGGGCGAAGATCATTTCGAACGGCGGGCTGATCACCGACGCGCTCGCGGAGCGGCTCGCGCCCTATCGCCCCTACTTCGTGCAGATCACCCTCAACGGGATCGACAAAGAGACGCACGAAGCGCACGTGGGGCCGGGCCACTGGGAGGTCACCCTCGAGGGCATCGAGGCCTGCCGCCGCGCGGGCGTGGTGCTCAGCGGCTGCGTGGTGGTGACGCGCAAGAACGCGCACCAGGTCGGCGCCATCCTCGATCTCTGGCGCAGCCACGGCGTGACGAACATCGCGCTCAGCCGCTTCTCCCCCGCGGGCTACGCGTCGGAGCAGGTGGCGGAGCTGCTCTGCTCGCGCTCCGAGCTCATCGAGGCGCTGAGCCAGGCAGAAGAGCGCGGGCGCGACCACGGCATGCAGATCCAGGTCACGATGCCCACGCCGCAGTGCGTGATCGAGCACGCCGACTACCCGCACGTGACCTTCGGCGGCTGCCCCATCGGCACCGAGATGCAGGAGCTCGCGCTCGGCCCGGACGGCGGCCTGCGCAATTGCACCCTGCACGAGGAGGTCATCGGCAACGCCAAGGACGAGTCCTTCGCCGCCCTCGTGACCGCGCCCGCCGTCACCGCCTACCGCGACGTGACCGACGAGTTCTGCGAGCCCTGCCCGCTCAAGTCCTCGTGCCTCGGGGGCTGCGGCGCGGCCGCGCACTGGACGCTGGGGGAGGGCCGACGCCTCGACCCGTTCGTCGCGCAGCACGTCGACGAGGCCTTCGCCGAGCGCCTGAAGGGGCTGCGCGAGGGCGGGCTCATCGCCGCGGAGCGCCTGGTCCGATGACCCGCGTGCTGCTGCTGTGGCCGGGCTGCGAGGGCCCGGCGAGCGGCAACTTCGGGGTGCCGCAGCTCGTCCTGATGGCGACGCACGCGCGCCGCGAGACCGGCGCCCACGTCGAGATCGTCGACCTCGCGGCCGAGCGCTACTTCGGGCCCGTGGACGTCGCGAAGCTCTTCGAGGGCTGGGACGTCATCGCCTTCAGCGTCTACTCCAGCTTCGATCACCTCAAGTGCATGGCGCTCGCGGAGCTGGCCCGGCAGCAGAGCCCCGACGCGGTGATCATGGCGGGCGGCTACCACGCGAGCGCGCGCCCCACCGAGCAGGTCTTCGACGGCTCCCCCTACGACGTCTGCGTGGTGGGCGAAGGCGAGCTGGCCTTGGTCGAGGTCATCGAGTCGGTCGAGGGCGGCGCGCCGCTCAGGCAGACGATCCTCGCGAGCAACCCGGTGACCGACCTGGACTCGCTCCCGCCGAGCGACTGGAGCTACCTCGACCGCTACCGCCCCATCGCGCGCAAGGTCGCCTCGCAGGCCCAGGTCTATCTCTCGCGCGGCTGCCCGTTCGACTGCGCCTTCTGCATGGAGCGCGCAAAACGCGAGGTCAGCTGGCGCAGCCTCTCGGTCGAGCGCGCGGTGCACGAGGTGGTCTCGCTCCACCGCTACCTCGATCTGCGGGGCTGGACGCTCTACGTGGCCGACGCGCTCTTCGGCATGAAGAAGAGCTGGCGGCGCGAGTTCCTGGCCGCGCTCGCGCGTGAGCAGGTCCCGGTCGACAAGCTCTGGCTGCTCATCCGCGTCGATCTCGTCGAGGACGAAGACCTGCGGCTCTTCGCGGACGCCAACTGCGGCCTCGGCTTCGGGCTCGAGTCGGGCGACCCGCAGCTCTTGGCCACCATTCGCAAGGCGGGCCGGCTCGACACCTACCTCGACCGCATGAAGGAGGTCAGCGCCTGGGCGCGCACCCATGACGTGCCGTGGGGCGCCAACATCATCTGCGGCCACCCCGGCGAGACGCCCGGCACGATGGAGCGGAGCGCGGCGTACATGCGCGAGCTCTTCCTCGACCCGAAGGGCGTGACCGGCTTTCTGAGCGTCGACCCGTTCCGGCTCTACCCCGGCTCGCCGATCGACACCGAGCGGCGGCAGTGGGAGCAGCGCTTCGGCACCGTCTTCCATCGGCCTTCGTGGTGGGACGACGGCGATCAGGAGTTCCTCGCGGAGTGGGTCGACCCGAGCGCGGAGCTCGACTGGCGCACGCGGACGCGGCTTCAGCACGAGCTCTACGGCCCGATCCTCCGCCGCATCGAGGACAACTTCGTCTACCGCGGCCCGGCCCGTGAGTACTTCCTGCGCGCGGTGCGCGACCAGGTGCAGCAGTCCGAGCCGCGGACCCGCGTGCACTACCTCGGGCGCTACTACGCCTGGCTCCGCTACCTCGGCTTCCGCGAGAAGGCGGAGCAGCTCATGCGCGACGACGCGAAGCTCACCGAGCTGACCCGCCGACGCCGCGTCGCCTGGCGCCCGACGGTCGCGGAGCGCGC
This sequence comes from Sandaracinaceae bacterium, assembly GCA_040218145.1. Classification (GTDB taxonomy): domain Bacteria; phylum Myxococcota_A; class Polyangia; order Polyangiales; family Sandaracinaceae; genus JAVJQK01. The sequence goes on from JAVJQK010000115.1 coordinate 37,704, forward strand.
GCAGCTCGCGCCCGACGACCCTTTCCTCGACGTCATCGAGCGCGTGCCGCGCGAGCGCTTCGTGCCCGTCGATCAGATCGCGGAGTCGACGCGCGACGAGGCGATCCACCTCGACGACAGCGGCGCCGCCACCGTCAGCGCCATGCACGCCTACGCGCGCTCGTTCTCGCTGCTCCGGATCGAGGCGGGCATGACCGTGCTCGACCTCGGCGGCGGGACGGGGTACGGCGCGGCGATCCTCGCGGAGCTCGTCGGAGAGGCGGGGCGGGTGATCAGCGTGGAGCTGGACCCAGCCCTCAGCGCGCGCGCTCGGGCGCTCTGCCCCTCGAACGTCGTCTGCGTCTGCGGCGACGCGACCGACCCCGCGCGCTGGGAAGTCGACCCTTCCACCATCGACGCCGTCACGGTCGGCTTCGCGCTGCCGTCCATCCCCGCGTCGTGGTCATCCGCGCTGCGCCCGGGGACGCGCCTGGCCGTCCCCGTCGGTGAAGGCGACGCGCAGCGCCTCCAGCTCGTGACCGTGGGCGGGGAGACGCGGACGCTCGAGCCGGTGCGCTACGTGCCGATGCGTCGGACCGTGCCCGCGCGCGCTGCGCCCACGAAGGCCCGCGCGAAGGCGCGCCTGCCGCTCGTGGACTGAGCACGGCTCGGAGCTCCGCGCGCACGCAGCGGAGCTCGTCCCGCGAGCCGTCGTACGCCCGGGAGGGCTGCGTTGCGCTCAGAGCTGGGCGAAGACGGATGCGCGCTCCGATGGCGCGTCGATCAGCTGCGCGGCCGCGCGCGCTTCACAGAGGCCGAGGGCCCTCGCCTGCGTGACGAGCGGCGCCAGATCGAGCCCCGCGAGCCAGCTTGCGTGCGCGTCGCGGAGAGCGTCGCTCGCGTCCGCGAGCTGACGGGCGACGGCCGAGAGCGCGCTCCACTCGGCGCGCACGTAGTCGCCGCTCTCCCGCCGGCCCGCGTCACGGACCATCGCCTCGTGCATGGCGAGCACGGCGGGGCTCTCCGGCGCGAGCCCGCTCCAGTCGTCCGGCACGCCCACGAGCACGCGCCGCTCGAACGCCCGGCCGCGCGCGCCCAGGGACCAGACCAGCTCCACGTCGGCGCCCTGCAGCGCGGGGCACCGCTCTCTCGCCTCGGCCATCGGCGCGCGGAGCCGCTCGAGCCGCTCGAGACACGAGGCCAGCAGCTCGCGGTGCCAGGCGGTCGCGAAGGCGGGGGCGGCGAGGGAGATCGCGGCGCGGAGCAGCTCCACGTGCTTCGCGTCTCGCACGCGGGCCAGGACGCGCGCGTCGGCCACGTCGCCGTCGCTCAGCTCGGTCATCGCGAGCGCGGCCGTCGCGCGGAGCTGCGCGACGTCGCCGTAGAGCTCGGGCAAGAGCTGCAGGTCGAGTGAGGCGTCCCCGCGGGCGAGCGCGACGATCGTCTCCGCGTCGCGCGCGATGGGCTCCCAGGCCATCCCGGGCAGGGTCGCCCGGAGCCACGCGAGGTAGCGCGCGTCGGACAGGCGCTCCGGGCCAGGGAGAGGCAGAAACGTCAGGGCGTGGCAGCAGAGCTGGGTGTAGTCGTTCGCGACGCGGAGCACGGGAGCGGTCACTCGGGAGGCGCAGGAGGGACGGGGTCGTCGTCGGTGTCGATCTCGCCCCTCTCCGGCGCGGGCTCTGCCTCCCCGGTCGGCTCGGGGGGCATCGGCGGGCTCAGACAGGGCATCGGCGGCGAGGGGTCGCCTTCGTCGGGCTGGACGATCGGTGGCTCGAGGCAGACGGTCGGGCCGGGCGCCTCGTCACACGCGGCCGCGGCGAGCCCCGAGAGCGCGAGGCCGATCAGGCGGCTCCGACGCGCGAGGATGGCGGCGCGGTCCTCGTCGTCCGACGACATGGCGCATACGGTAAACGAGACCCTCACCACGCGTCCACGCTGCGACGCGCCTGCTCGTACCAGGATCGCCACGCGTCCAGGACGCGCGCCTCCTCGGCCTGCGTCGAGCGGCCCTCGCGCACCCAGCTCGACGCGGTCTCTCGCAGCTCGCGCATCCGTTGCCGCTCGCCCGCGTCGAGCGCCGCGCGCAGCGTCTCCCGGTCGTCGCTCGCCATCGTGATCGCCGCCGCGCCGAACACCGCCGCGACGCGGCGCATCTCGCGCCCGCTGACGCGATCGAAGCGGTCTCGTGTCGTGTGGTAGGCGTCGTCGGTGAAGTGCCAGCCGAGCGCCGCGGGGAGCCCGCGGTCGAGGAAGGGAACGTGGTCACTGCCGCCTTCGAACGGGTTCGTGCGCCAGCGCCAGGGCCCGTCCAGCGCGGCCACCGCGCCCGCGGACGCGGCGAGCAGATCGTCGAGGAAGTGACCGCGCAGATCTTCCTCGCGCAGCTCGGTCGCGCCCCACTCGGTGTGCGCGTCGGGGGGGCGCAGCCAGATGGCGCCGGGGTCCGGCATGCGCTCGATGAGAAACGGCGCGCCCGTCTCCTCCGGATCGATGCCCACCATGTCCAGCACGAGCCCGGCCGCGACGGGAACGGGCGGCGCCTCGAGCCACGCGCGCGAGACCTCCATCTCCTGGCCCCAGAGGAAGACCAGCGTGCGCCGCATGGATCGACCCCGCAGCGCGAGGGCCAGCTCGGCCAGCGTGGCGACGCCAGACGCGTTGTCGTTCGCGCCCGGCTCGTCCGCGTGGGCGACGAACACGATCGCGCCCGCGTCGGGATCGCGCCCCGGGATCCGGGCTTCGAGGGCGGTGGCGCGTGAGGAGCCTCGCGCGACCTCGATGTCCACCCGCACGCGCGCGGCCTCGGTCTCGGTCGCCACACGGAGCGCGCGGTGATCCGCGTCGGAGAGCGAGAAGCCGAACGCGGGCGCCTCGTGCTCGGGCAGGTAACCGAACTGCGCGCTCTCCGGGTAGCGATCGGGCGCGTGGTACGGCTCGAGGTTGCGCACGAGCAGGCCCACCGCGCCGCTCGGCGCCACCAGCTCTTCGAAGAGCGCGCGGGGCGAGCCCTCGCCCAGGATCACCTTGCCGCGCGCGTCGAGCCCCTCGCGCACGTCCTCGGCCCGGACCACCTCGAGCTCCCCGTGGAGAGTATCCGAGCCGACGAGCAGGGTCGCGCGGTCCACGCCCGTCTCGTCTTCGAACGCGATCAGCGGCGCGCCGTTCAGGGTCAGGCGCGCGGCGCGCGGCGTCCACGTCGGCCGCTCCGGGCCCAGCTCCAGGCGACGCACGTCCGCGCCGTCGAAGCCGCCGCGGAGCAGCTCGGTCTGCACGCGCTCGAGCGTCTTCTGGTAGCCCTCGTTGCCGCGCACGCGAAAGAAACGGTCGACGTAGCGCACCGTCTCGAGCGCGGCGTCGGGGCGGAAGGCCGCGTGGACCTCGGCCGCGCGCGTGGCCAGGTGATCGGTGGGCGCGGTCGTCGCGCGTGGGGGCGCCGAGCAGGCGAGCACGAAGAGCCAGGCGAGGGCCAACGAGTGACGCACGCGCGGACCCTAGCAGGGACGGGGCCGCGCTTTCGCTTCCGCCGCGGGCCCGTCGGTGCTAACTGCCCCGCCCGATGGCCAAGAAGAACAAGAAGCGCGACAAGTCGAAGAAGCGAAAGAAGAAGCTCGCGACGCTCGCCGACCGCCACGACCTCTACCAGCGGAGCGTGCAGAACCCCGACTTCGAGGTCGAGCTGGCCGACAGCTACTTCCGCCGCCGCGTCGGTCGCAAGCCGCTGACGCTGCTCGAGGACTTCTGCGGCACCGCGCTCCTCTGCGCCGAGTGGGTGAAGTCGGATCCGAACCGCGAGGCGACCGGCGTCGACATCTCGGGCGAGGTGCTCGGCTGGGGCCGCGAGCACAACATCGTGCCGCTCGGTGAGGACGCCGAGCGCGTGAGCCTGGTCGAGGGCGACGTGCGCACCGTGCACGAGACCAAGTTCGACGTCGTCATGGCGCTCAACTACTCGTACTTCTGCTTCCAGGACCGCCCGACCTTGCGCGGCTACTTCGAGAAGGTGCGCGAGAACCTCGGCGAGGACGGCCTCTTCTTCCTCGACCTCTTCGGCGGCTGGGAGTCGGTGCAGGAGCTCGAGGAGGAGCGGAAGTGCGACGACTTCTGGTACATCTGGCATCAGGCCTCGTACGACGCGATCCAGTCTCATTTCCTCGGGCACATCCACTTCCGTTTCAAGGACGGGAGCAAGATGAAGAAGGCCTTCACCTACGACTGGCGCCTCTGGAACATCCGCGAGCTGCGTGAGCTGCTCGAGGAGGCCGGCTTCCGCCACACCGAGGTGCTGTGGGAGGGCGAAGACGAGGACGGCGAGGGCAACGGCGTCTACCGCCCGCGCGAGAAGGTCGGCAACGACCCCGGCTGGAACGCCTACATCCTCGCGAGCGTGGACACGCCCAAGAGGCTCAGGAAGTAGCCGAGAGCGCTTCGGCCTTCACCACGCGCGCGTCGTGGGAGAGGCGCATGAGCGAGAGCGCGGTCTCGTGTCGCTCGTCGTCGAGCGCCTCGCACGCGTCCTCTACCACGGTGACCTGCATGTCCCGCATGCGCGCGTCGCTCACGGTGGAGAGCACGCACATGTCGGTCGTGAGTCCGGCGACGACGAGCTCCTCGCAGCCGAGATCGGCGAGGAGGAGCTCGAGCGGCGTGCAGTAGAAGCCCGAGCGGTGCGGCTTCAGGACGAAGAGATCGCTCGGCTTCGGGTCGAGCGCGCGCACCATCTCCGCGCCGCGCCCCTCCTCGCACCTCTCGACGAGCTCCTCGAACGAAGAGCGCCAGCGTCCGAAGTTGTCGTTGACGTAGATCACCGGGCGCTCGGCGCGGCGTGCCTCCGCGGCCAGGCGGCGGGTCGGCTCCACGATCCGCGCCGCGCGACGTAGCAGCCTCTCGGCCCCCTCGAACTCGAAGGGGTGGATCACGTCGATCAGCAGAAGCGCGCAGCCCGCTCGCATGCACCCGACGTAGCCCCCGCGCAGCTCCGAAGAACCGGGGAGTTCGAATGTTCGAATAGGATCGTCCCCTGGCTCGCACGTCTGCCACACCCTGTGGCGCCGTGGCCCGAGGGGCGGACTCGAGCGGCCCTCGGGGAGGGTGGGCCCGGCGGTTGCAGTCTCCGGGGGCGTGACAGACACACTCTTCGAACGGGCCGCGCGCTGGTACGTGCGGCGCAAGGTGGATGGCGAGCGAGGCGCGAAGGAGCGCGTCGAGAGCGTGGCCGGACCGTGGCGTGACGCCGAGAGGGTCGCGGACCTGCTCGTGCAGAAGGAGGCGAAGAAGGCGGCGATCCGCGGCTTCGTCACCGGCCTCGCGGGCAGCCCTTGGACCGCGATCCCGCTCGCCCTCGCCAACCTCGACGGCGCGACCGGACAGCAGGCCAAGCTCGCGGCGACGCTCGGCTTCCTGAAGGACCCGCGCTACTTCGACCAGCCCGACTGGGAGCTCGAGGTGCTCAAGGCGGTGACGGGCGTGGACGTGTCGGGGCTGGACGGCAAGGACCTCGCGAAGGTGATCGCCAAGCGCTTCGCCATCGGACGCGCGAAGAAGACCGGCGTCCGGCTCGCGGCGAACCTCGTGCCCGTCCTCGGCGGCGTGGCCGGCGCGACCCTCGAGTACGTCAGCCTCAAGCGCACCGCGGAGCGGCTGCGGAGCCAGCCCACCGGGCCTTCGCTCGTGGCGCTCCAGCACGCGGCGCGGGACGTCGTCGCCGCCTGACGCGCATACGGCGATCAAAAAATAGAACCCCGCCGGTGGCGGCCGGCGGGGTTCCCAGTTTTAAGTCAAGCGTTTGTGGTCGGAGATCGGATTGTGCTCAAAGCGACTGTCCGGTCAGCGAGAACTCGCTGGCGGAGTAGCCGCGCACCATGACGTGCAAGGGCGCGTCCGAGGCGAGCGTGACCTCACAGGTCTCGTTCGAATCGGAGCGGTAGGGCCGGCAGTCGTAAGCGCGCGTTGTGGGCGCGCCGCCGATGCGCACGTAGAGATCGGCGTCTCCACTGCCGGAAAGATCGATGTTGTAGGTCCCAGCGGGCAACACGGGGGTCTCGTAGCGAACTTCCTCGCCGCGGTCCAGGGAACCGGCCTCGCTGAGTCCTTCCCAGCCGGGCGTCGGGTCGCCGCCGCCGCCGGGGGTGCCGCCGGGGGTGTAGGTGTTGTCCTGCTCGCCGCTGACGATCACGACCTGCGAGCTGTCGACGTCGGCGAAGATCTGCTCGTACGTCTTCGGCTCGTCGTAGCTGAGGAGGCCGTTCACGAGGGCCATGGTAGCGCGGGGCATGGAGCGGAAGTAGCTGGGCAACGCGTTCATCACGATGTCGAGGTACTTCGTCCCCGACTCGTCATCCGGGTTCACCTCGGCGTGCGAGTCCCAGAGCGCGCTGTCGACGTAGGCGTAGGTGTCGCAGCCGTTCATGAACACGATGGCGTACTGGCCCTGGACCCAGCGGCCCTTCTGGGCGAGCGCGCGAATGTTCGCGCCGAGGCCGGCGTGGCCGTTGTAGATGATGAGGTCCGCGCGGGAGCTGAGCTCGGCGTAGCGCGCGTCGAAGTCGCGGCCCGCGGTGCGCACGTTGTCGACCAGGATGGCGACCACCTCGACCGTGCGTCCGTCGGCGAGCGTCGCGGAGAAGGTGACCTCCGGGACCTCGACGCCGGGGTCGCTCGGCACGTCGGCCGGGATCGTGGACAGCTCGTGGGCCGAGAGGGTGCGACGGATCTCCTGCAGGAAGCGGTCGTAGGCGGCGATGCCCGCGTCGCGGTTCGTCGTCGCGCCGTCCTCGTACTTGCCGAACACGGCGACCACGCGGAGCGCGTCGTCCTCCCAGACCCGGTCGTACTCCGGGAAGCGCCCGGTGGTGTTGATCTCGCTCAGGGTCACGTCGGCGACGGTCGGCGCGACGTCCTCTTCCGCGAGCTCGCAGCTGCTGCGATCGGGCCGGTAGTAGTACCACATGGACCCGCTCGTCACGTCGTGCGCGCCCCAGTCCACGCAGTCGTGTCCGTAGCGCTCGGCGAAGCGGGTCAGCCCGGCGTGGCTCACGTCGCGGGGGAGCTGGAAGGTGAACTCCGCGGGCACCTGATTGCGACGGCCCCACGCAACCGGGATGGTCGCCGTGTACTGGACCCGCGTCATCTCGCCGTCGCTGGTCGTCTCGACGTCGCGGAGCGCGATGCGATCGAGCCGGCTCACGCCTCGGACCCCGTTGAGCTGCCCGATGGTGTAGAGCAGCTGATCCTCGATCTGGCTCTCCATGTTCCACGCGCGGTCGGTGACCAGCTCGCCGTCGAAGGTGAAATCCAGGAACACCGCCTCGGCGCTCGAGTCGGCCTTGCCCGGGTCCACCTTGGTGAAGGGCAGGTCCTCGGCGGCGGGCATCGCCTGCGGCGCGCAGCCGGCCAGCGCGAGGAGGAGGGAGGCGGTGACGAGGCGGCGCATGCTGTCCCCTTCAGCAGCGGCCGTGCCAGGAGCGCCTGCACGCCGATCGGCCGGGGTGGCGCCCCCGATCGACCACCCGAGGCGCCGGTGGAGCGCCCGCGCTGGCCAGCCGGCTGGCCACCGTGATTGCCGTATACTCGCGCGCCATGCTCCGCAGCAGCGCCATCGCAGGACTGATCCTGGCGTGCACGTCGGTGGCCTCGGCGCAGCTGCCCGAGCCGCCCACCTCGCCGAGCGAGACCGAAGTCTCGGCCGGCCGCGCTGCGTTCCTCGAGGGCATCGGCCACGCGCGCGCCGAGCGCTGGGAGCCCGCGCGGGAGGCCTTCGAGCGCTCCTACGCCCTCAGCGGCTCGCCCGTCGCCCTCTTCAACCTCGCGAGCACGGACGCCACCCTGGGTCGCCACCAGCTCGCGCTCGCCGCCTTCGACCGCCTCCTGGCGCTGCCCGACCTCGACGCGGAGACCCGCGAGCGCGCCTCCGCCCTCCGCGCGACCTCCGCGGCCCGCGTCGGCGTCATCACCATTCGCGGCATCCCGGACGGCGACGCTCGTGTCACCGCGGACGGCCGGCTGCGTGAAGTGACGCCCCGGCGCCCGGTCGAGCTCGTCATCGACCCGGGGCCGCACGTCCTGGCCATCGGCATGCCGGGCGCCGAGCCCTGGACCTGGACCGGTGACGTCGCGCCGGGCGCCATCCTGGACCTCGAGGCGAGCCTCGTCTTGCCCGAGGCGCCGCCCGAGCGCGTCGAGGGCGCCGACCCGCTCCCCTGGATCCTCGTCGGCGCGGCGGCCGCGCTCGTCGTCGGCGCCGTCGTCACCGGCGTCGTCGCCGACCAGTCCGCGCAGCTGCAGCCCCGCACGGAGCTCGTGCTCGACCTATGAGACGCTGCGTCCTGTGCATCGCGTTGCTGGTGAGCGGCTGCGCTCGGAACGCCATCTTCGAGCTCGAGCTCTCGCTCCCGGCCCAGCCCGCGGGCGCGCCGATCTACGCCGTCGTCCAGGCGCGCGTCGACGGCGGCTTCGAGGCCTCGTGGGACGACGTCGCCACCAGCCCCGGCCTGCCCTTGTGTCCCCGCCCCTCCGAGGGCACCTGCGAAGACCGCGTCCTCGACCCCGCGTGCGCCTCGATCGTGAGCATCGTGGCGGACGAGAGCGAGCTCGAGCGTCCCCTCTACGTGCGCGTGCGTTTCTGCGAAGACCCCGCGTGCGCGGCGCCGTCGGACGCCAGCGCCCCCGAGCACCGCGTCGAAGTCGAGCGCGCCTTCTACCGCGGCCGCTACACCCAGGCGCGCGTCTGCCTCGACGAGATCCCGCCCGAGCCTGCCCTCGACCTCATCGAGCGATGCGACGTCCGTTGCCGAGAGGGCTCCGCCACCAGCCACTGCCGCCTCGACGGCACCCACTTCTGCGAACCCCCAAACTAGGATAAGGGGACACTCCGGGACCCAGGGACGGTGTTTACTTGTGACCGGAAACTTTGCGTACCCACATCCGGTTAGCACCGTTCGGTACGTATCAAGTCAACAAGTAAACACCGTCCCTGAGTCCCCATGCGGGGACGCGGCGGTCAAGGCGCGTGGCGGTCGAAGGCGTCGACGTCCATCAGGTCGGGGCCGCTCGGCTCGGGCTCGCGCTGCGGGGCGCGCCTCGTCGCGCCGCGTCGGCGTGGACGCCGCGGCGCCGCTCGGGGCTCCGGCTGCGGGTCTCGCTCGGGTGGGCTGACCGCCTCCGGCGCGGGCGGCGGCTCGGGGTCGACAGGTTCGACCGGCTGAGCCGGTGTCGGCGTCACGCTCTGTCCAACCGGCGGCTCTCCTCCGCTCCGCGGCTCCAGAGGAAGCGGCACCCGCTCCGGCTCGTCCGGCCAGAACACCCACACGCCCAGCGCCCCGCCCACGAGCGCGACGCCCGCCAGCACGCCGATGATCATCCACGTCCAGCCGCTGCTTCGCCGCACCTCGATCGGCGCGGGCGCAGGCGGCGCAGGCGCGGCCTTCTCGTACGCGCGGGTCGGCACCCCCGGCGGCGGCAGCGCGCGGACCCGCTCGTCCACGGTGTCCGGCTCGCGCCGCTTCAGCTCTCGCGCCGGCGGCGGCGCCCGCGGCGGCTTCTTCGGCTTCAGGTCCCGCGTCGGCGGCCCGTCCTGCAGCTCGCGCATCATGAGCACGTCGGTCGGGATCGCCCGGCTCTCGAGCAACACGCCCGCCTGCGTGTCGTCCTCCTCGGGCGGCAGCGTGACGGTCGGGATCTTGGGCAGCACCTCGTCGATGCGCTCCGTCCCCGGCCGCCGCACCTCCGAGACACCCGACGCCGAGAGCCCCGACACGCGCGTCACGCCAGGGCGCACCGCCTCGATCGCCTCCGCGTCCGCCCCCTCCGTCCCCAGCCGGATCAGGCGCTGCAGCCGCTCGAGCTCCTCACCGCCGACCTCCTTGACCCACGCGCCGATCGACTTGCGATCGGGCAGCCTCCCGAATTGCTCCCGCCCGACGCGGCGCAGGTCCTCGGCCAGCTCCGCCGCGCTCTGATAGCGATGGTCGCGGTGCCGGTCGAGCGCCTTCAGCACCACGTCCTGCACCGCCTGCGGCACGCCCTCGGGCGGCGGCACCACCTTGTTGCGCACGTTCCGGATGCACTGCGTCGGGTCCCCGCGCTCGGCGAAGAGCCGCTCCCCCACGAGCTCCTCCCACAGCACGACGCCGAGCGAGAACACGTCCGAGCGCCGGTCGAGTGGCAGCAGTCGCGTCTGCTCTGGAGACATGTACGCGAACTTGCCCTTCAGCTCCTTGACGTTGGTCTCCGCGCGCGGCCGGTGCACCGCGCGGGCGATCCCGAAGTCGGTCACCCGCGCCCGCCCGTCGAGCCCGACGAGGATGTTGTGCGGCGACACGTCGCGGTGAATGAGCCCGAGCGGATCTCCGGCCGGCGTCGTCGCCTCGTGCGCGTCGTCGAGCCCCTGCGCCGCCTGCGCCATCAGCTCCAGCGCGATCGGCGCGGGCACCGGCCCCCCGATCAGGTCCTCGAGCTGCGCGAGCGAGACCCCGACGACCAGCTCCATCACGATGTAGAGCGCGCCGTCCTCGCTCCGCCCGAGATCCAGCGTCTGCACCACGTACGGCGACGCGATGTGAGCCGCGAGCCGCGCCTCGTTGAGGAACATGTCCACGAAGCCCGCGTCCGAGGCCATGTGCGGGTGCATGCGCTTGATCGCGACGAGCTTCTGGAACCCCGCCTCCCCACGGATGCGCGCCGCATACACCTCCGCCATGCCGCCGGAGGCGATGCGGAAGAGCGGCTCGTAGCGCCCGAACGTCAGGACTTCACGGAGGGAGACCGCCATCGATCTCCCGGACCATAACGCGTTGCGGCGCGCCGGGTGGCTCCTACCCCACTGAGCATGTCCCAGCGCGACGAAGAAAGCGGCGGCGCGCTCGTCCGCTTCCAGCTCGCGGCCGGCATGATCGTGTTCGGCTCGGCCACACCGGTCTCGAAGATCGTCACGGGCGCCATGCCGCCCTTCATCGGCTCGCTCCTGCGTGTCGCCATCGGCGCGCTCGTGCTCCTGCCGTTCGTCTGGCCGCGGCGCGATCAGCTGCGCGGCATCCCCCGAAAGGACTGGATCCGCCTCGGCTTCATCGCGCTCTTCGGCATGCTCGGCTTCTCCGCCCTCATGTTGATGGGCATGGCGCTGATCACCGGGGTCGCGGGCGCCATCGTCATGGCCACCACCCCCGCCGTGACCGCCGCCGCCGCGATGCTCTTGATGGGGGAGGACGCCACCTGGCGAAAGCTCACCGCCATCGCGCTCGCCGTCGCGGGCGTCGTCCTCCTCCAGGTCGGCGGGATCGGCGGCGGCGAGGGAGGCGGCGGCGGCATGGGCCCGGTGATGGAGTGGCTCGCGGGGTTCGGCTCGGCGACGCTGATCGGCTCCGCCATGGTCTTCGGCGCGGTGTGCTGCGAGGCGACCTACACCCTGCTCGGCCGCAAGGTCTCACAGGACGTGGACACGGTCAGCGTCGCCTTCCTCGCCGCCGCGCTCTCCATCCCTCTGTTCATCCCCCTCGCCGCGTTCGAGTGGTCGGCGTTCACGCCCTCCGAGGTGAGCCTCACCGAGTGGTCCGCGCTCGTCTGGTACGGCGCCGGCACCCTCGCCCTCGGCACCTGGCTCTGGTACTCCGGCGTCGCCGAGACGCAGGGCTCCGTGGCCGCCGCGTTCATGGGCCTGATGCCCGTCTCCGCGCTCGTGCTCTCCTACGTCCTGCTCGGCGAGCCCTTCGCCTGGATGCACCTCCTCGGCTTCGGCGTCGTCTTCGCTGGCGTGCTCCTCATGTCGTGGGAGCACGCGCGCATGTCCGACGACTGACCGCACTTCCCGCCATCGTCACCGCACTTGGCGCCAGCGCGTTGGGGCGGGTGCGCCGAGCCCGTACCCCATGCGCCATGGACAGCTACGAGCAGAAGTACCGCGACGGCCGCGTCGCGCTCCACACGTCGACCCTGCAGCTCGGGCTCGGCCTGGCAGGCACGCAGCGATGGTCGGTCGGCGACGCGAAGGGAGCGCACGCCGAGAGCCTCCAGGAGCGGGAGTTCCGTCATCTCTGGCTGAGCGATCCCGCGGCCCTCGGCCCCGAGCCGCAGGACCACGAGATCCTCTGGGCGCTGAAGCCGCTCGTGCTGAAGGCGAACGGGCGCGGCCACCCCGAGTCGCTGACCGCCAAGCTCGATCTGAGCGCGGCGCGAGACCTCGAGCGGCTCGCCGACCGACGCAAGTCCGCGTTCCCCCTCGATCAGCTCGCCCAGCGACGTTGGTACGGCATCCGAGGCGCAGAGGTGCCGCAGGTGGCGGTGATGATCGGTGTGCGCCTGAAGAAGGGCGTGACCGATCCGCCGGAGGGCGTGGACGCGGTCCGCGACCCGAAGGGGGCCTTCTACGCCGGCATCTGCGTCCTCTACCTGGGCGACGCCGACCGCGTGGGCACGTTCGAGATGGGTCGCATCGAGCTCGCCGCAGAGGCCGCCCGGAAGGCGCTCTCGACGAAGAAGGTGAACCTGCACGTCGTCGTGGGCGCGGAGCGCGTGCAGAGCGCGGATGGGCTCCCCGAAGGCGAAGCGAGCGCCGAGGCGCCTGTGCCGGGCGACGAGCGCGCGGACCTCGCGGCCTTGCTCGAGCACTTCCGCGACGTCGCGGTCGACGTCTTCGAGCGGCCCTACCGCTTCGAGCGCGCGGAGCGTGACGGCGCCCGCCTGACGCTCTCGTTCACCCTCGAAGGAGCGCCCGGGCAGGTGTCGGTGCGGTGGGCGGAGCCGCTGCAGCGAGACGGGGCGCTCGACGCGCTCCTGCTCGACGAGCTGACCGCGGCGCTGACCGCAGGCTCCGCGTAGCACCCGAGTCACCACACCATCGGCACCGGCAGCTCGCTGTAGGGCCCCGGGTTCTGGAACGGCGACGCCATCGCGCCGAGCAGGCCGTCACGGTTGTCGCCCCAGCAGCACACGTTGCCCTCCGCGAGCAGCGCGCAGGCCGCGTCCCGCTCCGCCGTCGTGACCTGCGTCGCGGCGCCGAGGTAGCCGCGCTGCCGCGGCTCCCCGGTCTCGCCCGCGCCGCCCTCGTGGCTGCCCCAGCACCACGCGCCGCCCTGCGCGTCGGCCACGCACGCCACCGTGTCGGTCAGGGCCAGGCTCTGCGCCGGAGGCAGCCCCTCCACCCGCAGCGGCGCCTCCGAGTAGCCGCGCCCCGCGGGCCCGAGCGTGCCCTGTCCGCCGTCGCCCCAGCACCAGACCGAGCCGTCGACCAGCCGCGCGCACGCCGCCGCGCGCCCCACCTCGACCGAGACCGCGGGCTCCGGCAGGCCCTCGACCTGCACCGGTCGCTCCGATCGCACCAGCCCGCCCCAGCAGCTCACGCCGCCGTCCATGCGCACCGCGCACGTCGAGTCGAAGCCGGCCCCGACCCAGCTCGCGCGCAGCCCTTGCACCTGCTGCGGGTCGCGGCTGCGGTCGCGCCGCCCGTTCCCCAGCTGCCCCATCATGTTGCTGCCCCAGCACGCCACGTGGCCTCGCTCGTCGACCGCGCAGCTGTGGTCGCGCCCCACGCCCAGCTGCGCGACCAGCCGCAGCCCGCTCACCTCGAGGGGCCGCCGCGTCAACGATCCTTCGGTGCGGGCGCCGATCTGGCCGTAGCCGTTGTCCCCCCAGCAGGCCACGTGGCCGTTCCGCCGGAGCGCGCAGGTGTGCATGCGGCCCGCGCCCACGCTGCGGGCGTCGTCGAGATCGAGCACCTCCACCGGCGTGGCGCGGCGCGCGGCCGTTCCGTCGCCGAGGCCGCCGCTGTGGTTCGCGCCCCAGCACCGCACGTGTCCATCGCCGAGCGCCACGCACGCGTGCGCGTAGCCCATCGTCAGGCTGCTCGTGGCCTGCCCCTCGGGCCCCGCCCCCGCGCACATCGGCTGCGCGGGCTGCGGCTCGGGCTGGGGCGCCGGGTTCAGGTCGTCCCGCACCCGCAGGCGCACGACGACCTCGTCGGACGGCTGCTGCACGATCTGCGTCCGCGAGCCGCACCCGGAGGTGAGCAGAGTCAGCAAGAGGAGCGCTCTCGTCATCGTCGTTCTCCTTTCTTCACCATCGCGTCACCAGGGGACCGGCGTCGGGTCCGGCACGCGGGTGGTCCGCTCGAGGCCGACCTGCCCACGGCTGTTGCTGCCCCAGCACCACACCTGCGCGGCGTCTCGCGCGCAGGCGTGGTTCTCTCCGAGCGCGATCTCCTGCACCCCTGCGAGGGCCAGGAACGTCGGTCGCGAGCGGGCGGCCAGGCTTCCGTCCCCGAGCTGTCCCGCCTGGTTGCTGCCCCAGCACGCCACCGTGCCCTGGCCGGTGCGCACGCAGAAGAAGCCTGCTCCCGCGAGCAGCTGCGCCGGATCGTCGACGCCCTCGATGGGCGCCAGGGCCATCGGCGGCGTGTGCCCGTAGGACCTCCGGCTGCGTCGGCCGGGCTGGCTCTCGAAGAGGCGCCCGCGTCGATCCACGACGATCAGCTGGTCCTGGTTGCCCTTCGGGATCGCCGCGAGCGTCGCGCCCTCCACGCCGGACACGCGATAGAAGGGGCCGCCCACGCGCTCGTGGCCGTACCGGATCATCGGCCGTCCCCAGCAGTGCACCTCGCCGCTCTGCGTCAACGCGCACTGCCGCTGCATGCCCGAGAGGATCGCCACCGGCGCGTCGATCGCCACCCGCTGCGGCGTGCGCCAGCGCGGGCCCTGCGGCTGCGCGTAGTTGCCCCAGCAGAACGTGTGGCCGCCGTCGTCCACCATGCACCCGATGCGGTAGCCCAGCGACACCTGCCGCACGTCGGCGTAGGCGAGCTGCGTCGCGAACGGCCCCTCGCGCTCGTCGGGCAAGCCCGTGTCGCCCCAGCACCAGAGCCGCCCGTCCTCCTCCGCTCGCGCGCAGGTCTGGTCGCCGCCCGCCCACACTCCGTTCATGCGAGGCAGCCCGGGCACGCGCCCGGGGATCCACGCCCGACCCGCCTCGACCTCGCCGAGCTGCCCTCGATCGTTCGCGCCCCAGCAGTAGACGCCGCCGTCCTCCACCAGCGCGCAGGTGTGGTTCATGCCTGCGGCGAGCATGCGCGGCGGCGGGATCTGCTGCGGCGGCGGAGGCTCGGCGGCCGGCGGCGCGCCAGCGCAGTCGGGCCCCTGACAGGGCACGTGCAGCACCACGTCCGCCTCGGCGGCGGGCCGTCGGACATAGGCCACGCGCGAGGCGCAGCCGACGAGCAGCAGCGCGAGGCAGGTGGCGGCGGAGGCTCTGAACGAATCCACGGACGCATCATCGCCGAAGCCCTCACGAGGTTTCTCTCTCCCGGTGCATTTCTCCGGAGCTGGCCGTCCGGAGGTTTCTTCACCGTCCAGGAAACCTCACCGCGCTCACCGCGATGGGGGTGCGTCATCGCCACGGAGGCGAAGGAGGGACCCCATGAAGAGAGCCCTCATGCGGCGCGTGCGCGACGAGGAGCCGTTGAGCCGCAGTGACCTGAGCCGCGTCGGGACTTCGGGGGAGTGGATGACGGACGGCTCGTTCGGCAAGCTCCGCGACGAGTACAACGAAATGATCAGCGCCTACAACAGCGTCTACTGAGCTGATGGCGGTGCGCGGCGGGGCGATGCGCGCGAGGAAGAGGACTCCGAGATGAGGGGAGCGATGGCGCTCTGGACGGCGGTGGGGATCTGCCTCGGCTGCGCGCACGACGCGCCTCACCGCGGCGCGGGCACGCCCGCGGTGTCCCAGTCGCCCGCCCCGAGCTCCGCCCCGACCGCCGCGGAGGTCGACGTCGAGGTGACGTGCCCACCCCTTGTCGGCCCCTCGTCCCTCGACGAGCTCCCCGACGCCGCGAGCGCCCTGGAGACGATCGACCGCGTCTTCGCGGCGCTGCGCGCCGGGCGCCCGGCTCCGGCGTCGCTCACGACCTCGTGGTTCGAGCCGAGGGAGGCGTCGCGCGCGCTCGTGGCGCAGCTCGCGCCGTGCCCGTCCGCGCTCACGCCCGTCGACGTCGGCGCGTACCGCCTCGTCGTGGAGGTGCGCGTGCACGACCGCGGCGCACCCCTCGGGCGCCTCCGGATCGAGCTGGCGCGCCCGGAGGGTCGGTGGTTGGTCTCACCGCGCTTCCTCGACCACCTGGCCGACCTGTCTCGGCTGACGCGCTTCGAGGCGCTCCTCCGTCGCGATGATCCCGCGATCGTGACGCGCGTGCACGCCCGCGAGTCGTGGGTGGGGGAGGGCGCGGCTCGCGTCCTCTGCGTGCACGCGCCGCCCGACACGCGCTGCTTCGAGGGATCCCTCCTAGAGGGGGACGTCGACGTCTTCTTCGATGTGGGCTCGCACCTCTGCCTGGTGCCGTCGCGGGGGCCCTCCTACGTGCTGCGCTGGCCCGACGGGGAGCCCTGGCGCGGCGTCTGCGGCGAAGACGGGCACCTCGACGCGCCCGCGCCCGAGCTCCGGACGGCCACACCTCCGTTCGACCCCACGATCCTCGCCCACGTCGGCCTGAGGCGCGATCCATCCGGCGTCACGCTGCTCGAGAGCTCCACGGGGCGGCGCGTGTGCGTGGGCCGCTCCGACACGCTCACCTGCGCGGACCTCCCCTACACCGACTCGCTCCTCCTCTCGACGGATATCGACGACATGCAGCTCGCGCAGCAGGCGGGGACCGGCTGGTTGGCCCTCCGGCAGCACGTCGGAGACGGGGGCGCCGAGGCGAACGTCGGCGTCGAGAGGCTGCTCGTGTTCGAGCTCCGCGGCGGGGAGCTGAGGTTTCACGGAGCGATCGTCCTGGGGCGGCACACGAGCGAGCGCCTCGAGCACGACCCTCCCTCGCGCTCGATCTGGAGGACGGACCAGGTCCGGCATGCCGACGTCACCCTGCGCGGCTCGGGCTGCCTCACCGTCGGTCCCCAGACCGCGGTCAGCCGCATCACCGATCGTTTCCGGCGGGGCTGGTCACGCGAGCGGACGAGGCGCACCCAGCCGCGGGCCGGCGATCGTCTGGCCGGCGACGAGCCCCTCGACCTCTACGTCGACGGTCCGCCCGACGTCTCCGGCCACTGGGTCCCGCGAGCCGAGGGCGGCTTCGCGAGAGCGTCCATCTGCAACTGACGCGGCCAGATGGCGCGGCGGTAGCTGCGGGGCGACAGGTGCGGTCGCTGGTCTCCGAGCCGCAGCCGGTCGCGGTAGCGCACGGCCAGGTTCACCACCGCCATCGACTCCGCCCGCAGCGTCGCCACGCGCTCCTCGATCCGGCTGCGGAGCACCAGCACGCAGGTCAGCGCGCAGATGGCGATGAAGAGCCCGAAGGCGGTGCAGTTGAGGGACTCGCTGATGCTCTTGGCGAACATGGTGGCCCTGGACGCGGCGTCGTGGTTCGGCACGCAACCGAACCCGACGCGCAGCCCCGTGACCGTGCCCATGAGGCCGAAGAGCGTGGCCAGGTTGGCGAGCGTGGCGAAGTAGCCGACCCGCGCCTCGAGCCTGGGCAGCTCGTCCAGGAGCGCGCTCTGTCGCGCGGCGCGCAGCCGCTCGGGCGTCGTCAGCGCCTCCTGCAGCGTCCGGGACGCGATCCACGCCGCCTGGCCCTGCGTCATCGCACACAGCGCGAGCGCGCCGCCCAGGTCGCCGTCCCGCAGATGCGACTCGAGCTCCGCGGTCAGCCCTCGCGCCGGACCCCAGCCCCGCGCCAGCGCGAGCGTCCGGTCCAGCGCCAGCGCGGCGAGCGCGCAGAGACAGAGCGCCAGCGGGTACATCCACCAACCGGCCTCCTCGAAGTGGTGCCGCAGCGTCTCCACGCGCGAGGGACCCGGCCGGAGGACGGAAGTTCCCAGGACGAGCGACGACGGAGCGAGGCTGGCGAGCTACACTCGCCGGGTGGCTGCCTATCGGGAACACAACTCGACATGGACGCTGTCGGTGGTCGCGCCCGAGGCGGTCGCCGCGCGTCGGCTCGTCGGCGGCCTGCTCGCGATCGCGGTGTTCGCGCTGATCGTGGGCGTCGGCGCGGTCGTCGCGATGAGAGTCGGGCTCCCGGGTGGCTTTCTGCTGAGCCTCGCCGCTGCCATCGCGGCGACCAAGATCGGCCGGCGGTTCTCGCTCGTGCCGAGAGAGCTGACGCGGGAGACCTCTCTGTCGGCCGCGGCGTCGGGCGCGCTCACCGTCGGCACGCGCACGCTCCGCGTCGGCTCGTGCCGCTACGACCCCGCCGAGGAGCTGCTCTGGATCCGGTCGCGCCTCGGGGTCCCCCAGACCGTCGTCCGCGCGAGCCGCGATCAGGCGTGGGAGATCGTGCGCGCGCTCCAGCGGCCGGAGCTGGGCGTCCGCACGCTGCGCTGCGCGTCCGGCGTCATGGCGCTCCCGTGGCTCGGCTTCCCGCTGACGCTCCTGGTGGTCTTCTCCGCGTCCCTCGGGCTGGCCCTCGCCTACGCCGCGCCGCTCCACATCGGCCTGCCGGCGTGCGCCCTGACCCTGGCCCTCGCCGTGTTCTCGCTCTGGCCGGCCCGCCTGCATGTCGACGAAGAGCGCGTGGAGTGGCGATGGTGGGGCTGGTCCCGGCGCGTGGCGCTCGCGGCGCTGGCGTCCGTGGCGGTCACGCGCGAGGCGCTCGTCCTCACCGATCGCAGCGGAGACGCGCATCGCCTCCGCCTCCGGCATGCCCTCGTCCGCAACGAGACGCTCGACGCCCAGGGCGCCAACGCCATCCGCGCCTTCGCCGACTACGTCGACAGCCTGAGACGAGCTAGCTAGCGCCGCGGCGATCACGCGTGCATCCTCGCGCCCGTGAAGATCGCGACCCTCTTCGTCTCCTCGGCGCTCGTCGCGTGCGGCGCCCCCTCCCAGCCGCCTCGGACCGCGACGCCAGCGAGCTCGACCGCCGACGCGCCGCCCTCCGATTCGCCGCCCTCCGATAGGCCGTCTCCGCTGCCGATCCTGCTCCTGGTCGGCGGCCCCGGCGCGGAGGGCGAGCTGCTCCGCGTGGAGCCGGAAGGGGGCCCGCCGCGGCCCCTCGGCCTCCGCGCCGAGGCTGGCTACACCGGCTCGATCGAGCAGGGCTCCACGGCCCCCGTGCTCTCGTTCGACGGACGGTGGGTCGCGTACGTGCACGACCGCGAGGCGTGGGTCGCGCGCGCCGACGGCTCGGACGCGCGGGCCATCACGTCCTTCGACGCCGAAGGCGCGGAGGTCCTCCTCGCGGGCTGGACGCCCGACTCGCGCGGCCTGCTCCTCGGGCTCTGGGCGGAGGACACCGAGGACGGCCCCGCGCCGCCCGAAGACGCGCCGCTCGGCTTCCACCTCTGGAGCGTGGACGGCGGGCTCACCGCGCAGCCCGCGCTCTCCGCGTTCGTGGGCTTCACCGACGCGGGCGACGCGCTCTTCACCCGCAGTAGCGAGGGCCGCATCGAGCTCCTCGCGCAGCCGCTCGCCGGAGGTGACGCCCGCGTCGTCCACACCACCACCGCGTCGACGCTCGGACAGATCTCGCGCGGCGCGTCCGGCATGGTCTGGAGCGAGGCCCCGAACCTCGTGCGCGCCGATCGCGGCGAGGCCCCGCGCGTCGTCGTCGAGGGCGAGTGGGCCGAGTACCAGTGGCCGCAGCTCGGCCCGCGTGGAGAGGGCATCGCGTACATCCACCGCGTGGACGACGTCGATCACGTCGAGGTGCGCGACGCGGACGGCTCCACCCAGCGCCCGCACCGCTGCGAGAACCCGTGTCGCGCGCGCTGGCACGACGCCGACACCCTCCTCGTCTCCGACGGACGCGTGCTCCTCGTGCCGCTCGACGGCGGCGAGACGCGCGCCCTCACCGACGGCCCGGCCGAGTTCGTCGACGTCGGCGTCGGCCGCTGAGACGCAGGCCTCAGCGCGAGGGCGCGGGCGCCGCCATCAGCTGGTCGCCGAAGGTGGCCTTGAAGAGCAGGTCGAGCGCCCTCAGCGCGCTCGGGCCGAGGTGGTGCGTCCGGAGGCCCACGCCCGCGTCGTGCATGGGGGAGATGCGTCGGTCGATCTTGGTGCGGTCGAAGTCGATCAGGCCCGCGTCACGCATCTGTCGGTGCAGCACCGTGATCGGATACGGCGCGAGGAAGCCGTAGCGCACGAAGTCGGGTCGAGCCTCCAGCAGGAAGCGCACGAGACGAAGGTAGGTGCGCAAGGAATCTTTCGGAAACCCGAACATCACGTAGGCGGCGCTCTGGAGCCCGGCTTCACGCGTCAGCTCGAAGGCGCGCCGCGCGTCCGCCACGGTGTGCCCCTTCTGCACCTGGGCGAGCACGGCGTCGTCGCCGCTCTCGACCCCGTAGTAGATCGTCTTGCATCCGGCGTCGCGCATCGACCGCAGCATCGGTCGGGTCACGAGGTCGGGCTTCCCTTCGCAGAGCCAGTGGAGGTCGAGACCCGCCTCGACGATCGCCTCGGAGACGCGATGCCCGTGCGCGTTGGTGAAGATCTCGTCGAAGACGAAGAAGTCCCTGCAGCCGAACCGGCGACCCAGGAGACGGATCTCTTCGAGGACGTTGCGCGGATCGCGCCTGCGGAACCGGAACGGGCGCTCGTCGACGCCACCCACCATGCAGAACGTGCAGGAGTAGGGGCAGCCGCGGCTCGAGGTCACGAAGTAGCCGCTGCGCACGCCGTAGTAGGGCAGCGTGTACTGCTTCCCCCACAGCGGCGGCATCACGTCGAGGTCGGGGAGTGGGTGCCGGTCGAGATCCTCGACCACGCGGATGAACCCCGCCACCTGGCCCGGGACCGACATGCCCGCGATCTCGCCCAGCTCCACGCCGTCCGCGATCTCCTCCGCGAAGGCGTCGATCTCGCCGCACGCGATGGCGTCGAGGTACGGGAGCTCCTCGAAGATC
Organism: Sandaracinaceae bacterium; assembly: GCA_040218145.1. Classification (GTDB taxonomy): domain Bacteria; phylum Myxococcota_A; class Polyangia; order Polyangiales; family Sandaracinaceae; genus JAVJQK01. Next base: position 58,502 of record JAVJQK010000115.1, read on the forward strand.
TGCGCCTCCGCGTGGACCGCGCCGCGGCACGCCAGGACGATGCGGACGTGCGGGTGTGCGGCCTTGTAGCGTGCGGCGACCTCGAGCTCGTGCTCGAGGATGTCGATGATGCCCTTGACGACGATGACGTCCGGGCGCTGGGCCTCGATCCGACGGTGCGTCTCGTCGGCCGTCAGGTCCTCCGCGTTCGCGTCGATCATCGCCACGTCCGCCCGGTCGCGCGCCGCCGCCGCGAAGTACCCGAGATCCATCGGCGGGATGTGGTTCCCCTGCACGAAGAGATACTCGCTGCGGAACATCCGGAAGACCGTGATGCCCCGGTACCGGGGCGGGTTGAGCAGGGTGATCCGCAGGCGATCGCGCAGCCCGCGCGGACGGGACTCGGGCCCCGAAGGCGCCATGGGGAGGCCGCGCCGCGTGCGTCGGGTCTCCGCGCTCGGCGGGCCGACCTGGTTGGTCCGCTCGACGGCGGTGGGGGCAGGCTCCGCGCTCCGTCGCTCCAGCTCGGCGGCCAGCCGGAGTGTGGTCTTCAGCGCCGGCCGCACCACGCGCGCCACCCGCCGCGCCGCCGCTCGCCAGCTCGCCTCGCCCTGCGTGGTCACGCGTCCTCGCCTTCGTGGTGGATCCCGATCCGCCTGAGCCTCTCCCGCGCCGACTCCCCGTACAGGTGCCCGTATCCCTTCACGAAGCCGTAGACGCAGACCACGAGGGTAGCGTCCACCGCGAAGAGCACGCAGTACCCCACCGTCATCAGGTACCAGTAGAGGTGCTGTTGCTCGAAGAACCATCGAACCGCGCGCGGTGCCCGCATGGAGGTGTACTGAAGCAAATCATGCGACACCCCGAGCGGGACGAGCACGGCGAGGAAGTACCCGAAGACCCAGGGGTGCTCCCCGACGGAGGGACCGTGGACCAGCACGAAGCCGAGCAGCGCCGCGCCCATCACCCCGTGGTTGGGGCCGTCGATGCGCCCTCGGAGCACCCAGCTGATCAAGACGGCGAGCCAGAGGAGGTGGATGGCGTCGTTGCCCAGGGCGAGCATGCCGACGCAGAGCCCGGCGGAGACGACGCCGGTCGCCAGCGCGGCGTGGCGGAACCAGACGTAGCCGTGCTCCTGGAGCAGATCGCTGAGCTTCAACACCACGCCGAACGCGAAGCTCACCGCGGCCATGCCCAGCACCTGGGCCAGGTACTCCAACGGGATGCTCATTTGACGTCACACCGAGGTCGGTGGTCCGCAGGGTCCCGCGGCGCCTCCGCCTCCCCGCCCCGCGTCACGCTCGTCCGATTCGCCGCACGCCTCCAAAATAGCAGCACGTGGTGCCGGACGGGAACACCGAACCCACGCCGGTCAGCGACCTCCTCGTCCAGCGCGACGTCGCGAGAGGAGGGCGCGCAGCCCAGGTGTGGTGGGATGCAACACCAGTGAGGCGATGAGCAGCGCCACCAGGAGCGCGGACAGTCGCCACCCGAGCGAGGTCCAGGGCGCGGGTGTGTACGTGGAGAGGGCCCAGGTGGAGATCCCGGCCGCGGCCAGGAGGAGCCCGAGCACGCGGACGCTCGACAGCCGCGCCCTCCAGAACCGACGGAGGAGCCCATGGCAGGCGACCAGCGCCGCGCACGCCGCGATCAAGCGGCTCGCGCCCAGCCCCTCCAGCCCGAACGCGGGCGCCGACGCGATCGCCAAGGCCGCGAAGGCGGAGAGCTCGAGGAGCGCGGCCACGGAGAGGATCCAGGTCTTCTCCACGAGCCCGACCGCGAGCCCGAGGAAACGGAACATCGCGTGTCCAGCTTCCGCGAAGGCGAAGAACGGGACGAGCGTCACCGCGGCTGCGTACTCGGCGGGCCCGAGCAGCTGCACCAGCTCCGGCGCGACCGCGGCCATCGTCATCGCGATGGCCGTCACGACGAACGCGAAGGAGCGAAACGCCGGGTCGAAGCGGGTCGCAGCGTCCTCGCGGCTCGCGCCGAAGAGCCAGGGCTCGAACGCCAGCCGGACCGCGCGCGAAGCGAGCGGCAGCAGGAAGCTCGGGACGGCCGCGAGGTGGTAGACCCCGACCTGCGAGAGGGAGAGCCAGCGCTGGACCCCGAACCGATCGGCGTTGAGGCCGAGCTCACCGAGCGAGCTCGCCGCGAGGGGGGTCCCGTAGCGCAGCATGCGTCGCCACGCCGCCGCGTCCGGGCGCGCGCGTAGCTCCGCGTGCGTGACGGCCAGCCCGGCGAGGACCGACAGCGAGGCGCCGAGCACGTGCGCGCCGACGAGCCACGGCAAGCTTCCATCCATGTGCGCGGCGACGAGCAGCGCCGCCGTCGTCGAGATGCCCCCGATCCCGATGACCGCCGCGGCCGCGCGGTGCCGTCGCCGCGCGCGAAGCACGTCGGTGAGCGCCCCCGCCACGGCGTCGGCGCCGGCCGCGATCACGCCGAGCCCGATGGCCCACTCGGCCTCCGCCGACCAGCCCCAGCGCTCCGCGAGCAGGCTCAGTCCGAGGAACGCGGCGCCGCCCACCGCGAGGCTCGTCGTGACGCGCGACGCGATCAAGGTCGCGGCCAGCTCGCGCCGGCGCGCGGGAGAAGGATCGGCGGCGGCGAAGCGGACCATCGCGTCGCCCGTCCCGAGGTCGCAGAGGACGACGACGAAGGGCATCGCCACGACGGTCAGCGCGTAGGCGGCGAAGGTCTCGAGGGGGACCGCGCGCGTCACGAACGGCAGCGCGACGAGGCGCGCGGCGCTCAGCGCCCCCACCACCGCGCCGTAGCTCGCCGTACCCGCCAGCGCGGTCGTCAGCCCGGCGCGGGCTTCCGTCATGCTCCCTCGCGAGGCTCCGTCGGAGGTGCCCCGCTCCAGGTGGTGGCCCGGAGCGCGACCACTCGGCGCATCATGCGCATCGCGGTCCTCGCCAGGTGTGCGTAGTCGGCGGAGTGCTTCGACTCGCCGCCGCGTCGAGGGTGGTAGCCGACTGGCACCTCGAGCACGCTGAGACCCGAGATCAACGCCGCGGCGATCATCTCGGGCGCCGCCTCCGGGCCCGTCCCGGTGAGCCAGGGCCGCAGCGTGGCGTACGCGTCGCGCCACAGGGCGCGGTAGGTACACCCGACGTCGGTCAGCCGCACCGGCGCGCTCATCCAGAGCAGCTCCATCAGCTTGGCGGCGCCGATGTTGGCGGCGCGCACGACCCCATGCATGTTCGTGCCCGCCCCGTTCAGCGGACGAGCCGTTCGCGTGCCGACGACCAGGTCCGCGTCCTTCGTGTACTCGAGGAGCTTCGGAAGATCGCGCGCTCGAAACGAGCCGTCCGCCTCGACGACGACCAGCACGTCGCCCGACGCCTCGTCCAACCCGTGGCGGATGGTGTCGCCGTACCCGCCCAGCCGAACCTCCTCGACCTCGGCGCCCGCCCGGCGCGCGGCCTCCGCCGTCCCATCACTCGACGCGTTGTCGACGACCAGGACCTGCTCGGCTCGGTCCGCGAAGTCGGCGACGACGGCGCCGATGGTCTCCACCTCCTGGAAGGTCGGGATCACGACGCTCACCCGCGCCTGCTCGAGCTGCCTGGCGCGCACGAGGTGGCGCGCCCGGGCGTGATCCTCGCGCGTGTTGACGTTGACGTACTCCCCGGCCAGCGGAAACGCGTAGACGTTGCGGGTGTCCCGCGCGAGCCGGTCGAGGGCGTCCGTCAACTCCAGGCGCCCAGACCGCCTCGAGGGAGGCGTCGCGCGGAGCGCGTCGAAGATCGAGGGGCCGAGGAGATAGGTACCGCACCCCATCGTCCGGGTCGTCGGCCGCGCGGGCTTCTCCACGAGCCCGGTGACGCGATCTCCGTCGAGCTCCACCGCGTAGTTCGCGGAGACCTGCTCGGGGTCGGGGCTCTCGCGCACGGCCACGACCGCGGCCGCGTCGCGCTCGCGCCACCGCGCGAGCTCCTCGTGGTTGGAGCCTACGTACACCTCGTCACCGAGGATCGTCGCGAAGGGCCGGCGCCGCAGGAGTGGCTCCGCGGCGAGGAGCCCGAGCCCGAGCCCGCGCTCCGGGCGATCGCACGTCGCGTAGCGGATCCGGACCCCGAGGCGAGAGCCGTCGCCGAGGTGCTCCCGCACCCGCTCGGCGAGATGCCCCACCACCACCACGACCTCACGGACGGAGAACGCGTCGCGCAGCAAGGTCACGTTGCGCTCGACGAGGGTGGCTCCACCGACGGGGAGCATCACCTTCGGCAGGTGGGTGACCGCGCGCGAGCCCCGCCCGCCGGCGAGGATCAAGCCGTGGAGATCCATCGCGCTCACTCTACTACGCCACGCGGCGCCGGCATCGTCAGCCCCGCCCGCAGGGGTAGGCGCGTGGGGACAGCAGGCGCACCGGCGCGCCCTCCCGCCCGTCCGCCGGAGAGATGTCCCAGACGACGTCGATCCGCCGGCCGGTCCAGTCGAACAGCGCGCGCTCGGGGACCCCCAGCCGTCCCGCCCCGCTCTCGACTCGACCCTCCCAGAGCACGTGCTCCACGTCGCCGTCGCGCACGCGCCAGACCACCTGCATCGCGCCCTCCGTCCCCTCCTCCGGCGCGATGGCGTCGAACGACACGCAGGTGTCGGGGACGGCGGTGAGGCGCCAGCGGATCTCCGCGCCGCCCGCGTCGACGCGCACGTCGTCCGCTCCCCCGCTGCCGCCTTCGCCCGCCGACGCGGCCCCGCGCTCGACCGTCGCGCGGGACCGGCGAAGCGCCGAGGCGAGATCGCGCCGGGCCTCGCAGCGCGTGAGCTGCGGCTCGACCACCACCGCGTCGTCGTACGCGCGCTCCTCTCCGTAGAGCGTGCCGAGGCGAAGCAGCACCTCGCGGCCCGCCCAGGGGCCGAGCGCGACCTCGACCGGGAGCTCCTCGCCGCCCGCCGGGACATGCGCGCGGTGCAGCCTCGGGCGCTGCTCTCCGTCGATCACGTGCACGTCGAAGACGACTCCGTCGCTCCGCTCGGGGCTCGCCTGCACGGCCACGTTCGCGCGCAGGCAGGTGTCCTCACACGGCACGATGGGGAAGAGGATCTCGGCGAGCGGCTGGTCCTCGGGCTGCGGCTCGAGGTGGAAGTGCAGGTCACTGGGGTTCGGCGCGACCCAGCGTGAGTAGGCGCGCCCTGCGTGCAGATCGCGCAGCAGATCGACCTGCGGTGTGCACTCCGCGACCGGAGCGCGCGGCGGCGTCGGAGGGGTCAAGCGATCCAGGGCCAGCACCTCCAGGCGGAGCGCCTCGGGAGAGAACGCACCTCGGGCGCTCGCACGGAACACGAGCGTGTCGGCGCTGCGGTGGCGGACCGGAGGCCGGCCGGTGATCCAGCGCCACTCCGCGCCCTCGGGATCGGGGCTCACCCACACCGTGTGCTCGCGTCCGAGCGAGAGGTGGTAGAGACGTCGCCACGGGCTCGTGGCCTCGCCGTCCTGCTCGAAGCGCCATTCGATCTCCGGGGTGCCTCCCAGGTACGCGCGCCACGCGCTCATCTCGACGCGGACACGGAGCCGGAGCAGATCGGTCCCCTCGATCTGCTCTCCCAGCGGGACCTCGGCGCGCCCGGGCAGCGCGAGGCGAACCGTCACTGGCTCCGTGGCCAGCCGGGAGACGGGGATCGTCAGCGGCTCCTCCCGGCGGCGCATGGCGATCGCCGTTCCGCCGAGCCGCGCCTCGTGATCGTAGGCCCGCGCGACCTCGAGGAAGTCGTCGCCGAACGACCAGGAGTGCCCCGGCGCGTCGAAGTTGCGGACCGAGTAGATGAAGTACGGGCACGCCGCCTCCCGGATCTTCCGCGCGAGGCGTCGCTTCAGCTCGGGGCTCCACCTCAGGCCGAGCTCCGTCGGGCCTTCGATCCCGGTCACGGCGTGCAGCACCGTGAAGTCCGCCGCGAGCGCGACGCATGGCAGCGCCTCGCGCCGCGCCTCGAGCCACGCGCGGACGGTCCCCACGTCGGACCGGTACCCCGTGTCGGGGCGCTTGTCGCCGCTCAGCGCCGCGTAGGAGTTGAGGAGCGCGTCGGGGTGTCCCGCGGTGGCGTGAGGGTAGGTCCCCAGCCAGCCGATGATGGCGACCGCCGCCACGACGCCCGCGACGTACCGGCGCGAGGTCGCCAGCCCCTCGATGGCGCCCATGGCGATCAGCACGAGCACGCAGAGCGCCGGCGTCATCGCGAGGATCATGTGCCCCTCGTCGGAGCGCACGCTCGCGAAGGAGACGGCCGGGAGCGCGCCAGCGAGCCACGCGAGATCGACGTGGCGCCGCTCCTCTGGCTCGCGCCGCCGCAGCACCGGGACGATCAGCAGGAGGCCGCACGCGGCGAAGAGCGCGCGGATGTTGGCGACCGGCACCGCCACCTCCCACCCGACGGCCATGTTCACCGCGTAGGCCGCCATCAGCTCACGCTGACCCGCCACATAGTCGACCAGATCGAAGCCGAGCGGGAGGAGCGCCAGCCAGGTAACGCCGCCGAGCGCAAGCAGGGACGCGCCGTAGCGGAGCGCCCGCCAGAGGGCCTCCGCGGGTGCCCGCCGCCACCAGAAGCGGACCGCGAGATCCGTCAGGGCCATCGCGAGGATCGCCAGCCCGATCGTGCCGAAGCGGTCGAACGAGATCAGCAGCCCGGCGAGCGTGATCGCGGCGGTGATGAGCGCCGATCTCCAGGGCGTGTCCGAGTCCGGGCGCGCGGGCAGGTAGGTGACGATGGCGGCCACGGGCAAGAACGCCCGGAACGTGGCCACGCCCGCGGTGTTGGTCAGCAGGGCGAGCGCGCAGAACGCGAAGACACGACCCCAGGCCGACGCTTCGTGCCGGAGCACCAGCCAGGTCACGATCCCGACGGAGCCGAGGGCGAAGAACGCGTGGAGAAAGCCGAGCGTGCCCCCCCACGAGCCGCCCGCGACGACCGACGCGCCCGCCGCGACCAGCTGCCACAGGGGGCCGCGCGGGTAGTCGAAGTCGCGGCCGCTCCAGCGCCCCTCGCTGCCCATCCACGCCAGCTCGAGCCGCCACGCGGAGTCCCACGGGTCGAGGTGGAAGGACCGCAGGTCCCACAGCGCGCCCAGCTGAAAGCCGGCCGCGAGGGCGGACAGGACGAACCACGCCATCGCCACAGCCAGCGCGACCCGGGCCGCGCGATCCCCGGTCGACGGCAGCTGCGACATCGCCGAAGAGGATACCCTCCGGCTGGTCACTCGCGTAGCGCTTCCGAGCCCCCGAGCCGGCCGTCCGACGCGATCATGCCCGCCGCGCGGCCAAGTGGCCCTGCTAGACCCAAATCCAGCGCCTCGTTCCACGATGCGCCTGTATTTGGGGCTAGAAGCGCCGCAGGCGCGTCGTTTACGGGTGAAGCGAAGGCGGCTTTGCCGCCGCAGCGAGGGGCTTTTGCGAAAAGCCCCTGACTAGAATTGCTAGGCCCGAAGCAAGCGCGAAGCGCTTGATTCGGGGCTAGAATCCAATCGGATGATCCGAGACGCTTGGTACGCAGCGGCCTGGGCTCACGAGCTGACCGGTGACCCCCTCGGCCGTCGCATCTGCGGTGAGCCGGTGACGCTCTTTCGCGACCGTCGAGGCCGCGCGCGCTGCGTGCACTCGGTCTGCCCTCACCGCGGCGCCGATCTCAGCCGCGGGCGCCTGCGGGCCGGGGAGCTGGAGTGCCCCCTCCACGGCTGGCGCTTCGACGGCGCGGGCCTGTGCACCCACGTGCCGTCGGGTGGGCGCTCCTCGGCGCGCGCGCGCACCTTCGAGGTGCGAGAGCAGCAGGGGCTCGTCTGGATCTGGCCCGGGTCGGGTGAGCCCGCTTCGCCCCCGCCGCGTCACGCGTTCCGCGACGAGGGCGAGGTGCTCCGGACCCCCCCGCGGCGGTGGCGAGCCCCCTTCGTGCACGTGATGGAGCAGGCGCTGGACGCAGCCCATGTTGCGTATGTTCACAGGGGCTCCACCGCCATGGCCGCCCCGGTCGTACCCGAGGCCCGCGTGACGGTGGACGCCGACCGCCGTGGCTTCACGAGCGAGTCCGCGCTCGACGCCAGCGCCTCGACCGACTCGGGCTTCCTCGCGCGGGCGCGCGCCGCCGCGCTCGGCCTCGGACCGACGCTCGCGCGCCGCGTCCGGTTCGACATGGGCGGCGCCGCGCACGTCCACATCACCTACCGCTCGGGCTGGGACGCGTTGGGGATCTTCGCGACGCCCGCCGACGCGCACACGACGTGGGTCTTCGGGGAGAGCGTGCGGACGCGCGCGCGGCACCCCCTGGGCCGAGCCCTTCAGCGCCGCTACCTCCGTCGGGTGATGGCGGAGGATCGCGTCGCGGCCGAGGCCCTGCACACGGGCCGCTTCCCGGAGGGCTTCCCGCTCGCGCTGAGCGTCGCGTCCGATCGCGCCGCCAACGCGTTCCGGGCCCTCTACCGCCGCTGGCGGGACGCCGAGCAGGTCGCATGAGCTCTCCCGCGGCGCCCCGACGGCTCCCTCTCCCGGTGCTCGTGGGCGTCGCGGTCGTGGTCGTCTCGGCTTGCTTGCTCTACTACGACCAGGGGCCCGTCGACGACGCGTGGATCACCTACCGATACGCGCGCAACCTCGCGGAGGGCGCTGGCTTCGCCTTCAACCCCGGGCACGGCCAGGAGCAGGGGAGCTCGACGCCGCTCTTCACCTTGCTGCTCGCGTCGGCGCACGCGCTCGGGCTCGACATCCCGCGGACCGCGCTCGTCCTCTCGGCCCTCTCGCTCTGCGGGATCGCGGTGATCATCCTGGCGGCGTTTCACCGCCGCGGCGTCCTCGTCGGGGGCGTCTTCGCGGTCGCGCTGCTGCTGGCCCAGCGCGACTTCGTCCACGTCGTCGTCGGCGGCATGGAGACGGCGTTCTACGTGGTGCTCGTGCTCGGCGCGTTCGAGCTGTGGGCGCGCGAGCGGCGCGGGCTCGCGTTCGGCGTGGCCGCCCTCTGCGTGCTGACCCGGCTCGACGGCCTCGCGGTCCCCGCCGCGCTCGTCGCCTACGCGGGTTTCGCCGAGCGGCGCGTGCCGTGGCGCGGCGTCGGGCTGCCCGCCGCCGCCCTCGCGCTCTGGCTCGGCGCGGCCTGGCTGCTCTTCGGCGACCCCTTGCCCGCGTCGTGGCTCGCGAAGCGGTCGCACACCGGAGCGCGCCTCATCACCTGGCACTTCGCCCACCAGTGGATCGCGTCGTCGCCCTCTCACGCCGCGCTCGCCGCGCTCGGAGCCCCGCTCGCGCTCACGCGTCCGCGCGACCCGTTCGTCCTCACGACCCTCCTCTTCGCCTGCGCCTATCTGGTCGCGTTCTCGCTCGCAGGCGTGGAGGTCTACGCCTGGTACCTCGCGCCCCTTCAAGCGGCGGGGGCCGTGCTCGCGGGTCACGGGTTCGCACGCGTCTGGGCTTCGCTGACGCGAGGGCGCCCGCGGCCCGCGCTCGGCTTCGTGGCGCTCCTCGCCGTCGCCGTGGCAGCGCACGCGACCCTCGCGCTCACCGGCCTCGCCGAGCGCCCTCGCTGTCGTGTGGAGGACGCGCGCCGCCACGCCGCGCGCGCTGCCGCGGCGAGCCTGCCTCACGACGCCACCGTGTTCGCGGGCGCAGTGGGGATGATCGGATGGTTTCACCGCGGACGCGTGCGCGACGTCATGGGCCTGACCGACCCGGAGCTGCGCCGGCTCGGTGCGGAGGTCGCCCCCGCGCCCCGCGACGGTCTCGCCTACTACCGCGCCGTGCTGCCGGCCGTCGTGGCGCGGCTCGAGCCGGAGCTCGTCTTCACCGACACCGCGATCGACGGTCGCCCCGCGGCGCTCGAGGGCTACACCTCCGTGGTGCGCGTGCCCTACCGTTGCGTCGATCACGGCGCGCCTCGACGAGGCGCCTTCACGCTCCTGCGGCGAGTCCGCGCCGAGGTGACCCCATGACGCTGGCCGGTTGGTACATGGCGGCGTGGAGCGACGAGCTGGGCCCGCGGCCGCTGGGCCGGCGCCTCGGGGGGCACCCGTACGTGCTCTTCCGCGCCGCGCGCGGCGCGGCCACCGCGCTGAGCGCCATCTGCCCCCATCGAGGCGGCGACCTCGCGTCAGGCGAGCTGCGGGAGGGCTGCGTGCGATGCCCCTATCACGGCTGGGAGCTGGACGGCGACGGCCGCTGCGTGCGGATCCCCTCGCAGCCGGCCCACGCGGGGATCCCGCCCCGCGCGCGAGCGCGCAAGCTCACCGCGGTGGAGTCGGATGGTGCGGTGTGGGTGTGGCTCGCCGAGGGTCCACCCGTGGGCGCGCCGCCTCCGCTGCGCTTGCCCGGGACGCCGCGGAGACGTCTGCGCGCGCGCCCGCAGCGGTTCGACGCCGGCTTCGTCGACGTGGTCGAGCAAGCGATCGACAGCTCGCACCACCCCTTCGTGCACCGAGGTGCCATGGGCGCGCGCCAGCCCACCGAGGTCCCGCCCATCCGCGTCGACGTCGACGAGGCGGCGAGCGCGCTGGAGTGGGAGTACGAGCGGGCGCCCCCCGGCGCGCCCGAGACGCCGCGGCACCTCCTCGGCGCGCTCCGAGACGCCGCGCTCGACCTCTCCCCACCGACCACGTGGCGCTACCGCTGTGACCTGCCGGGGCTGCTCCAGTTGCACATCGCCTACCGCTCGGGGGGCTGGGAGCTGAGCGCGCTCGCGTTCACGCCCCGCGACGCGGGCTCGACGTGGGTCTTCGCCCAGAGCGCGCGGACCCGCGCCCCCCATCTCCTCGGCGATCTCCATCAGCGGTACTTCATGCTCCGCGTCCTGGACGAGGATCGGCGGGCGACGCGCCTGCTCATCGGGCCTCGCCCCGCAGAAGGCTTCCCGACCGCGGTCAGCGCGCGCGCGGACGCGGCGACGCTGGCGTTCCGGAGGCTCTACGCGCGGGCGCTTCAGAACGGCCAGGGCGGCTCCTCGCCGCACGCGTAGATCCGGGGCCGCGCGAACACCGCCACCCCGCCCACGTCCTGCCCGATGGGCCACGCCGAGAAGACGAGGCTGGCGTCGGTCTCCGCGAAGCGACGAAGCGGAACGTCCTGCAGGCGCACGGGCTCCTCCGTGGTGAGGATCCGACGCTCCAACCAGAAGAGCTCTCGCCCTCTCCGGACCCCGACGAGCAAGCCCGCGGGGCCGCTCGCGTCCCGCAGCGCGAGGTCGACCGACACGCAGGGATCGAGGTCGCTCGGGAAGCGCTCCGGCAGCGTCAGCTCGATCCGCGGCGGCACCGCGTGCGGCGGACGCAGCGCGAGGCGGAGCTCGTCGCCCGTCACCTCCGCCACGACGTCCTCGGGCACGCGCGCGTAGGCGCCCTGATGCAGCGCGTGCACGAGCTCGACGTGGGCTCCGCAGCGCCCGAGGCGAGGTCGATGCACGACCGCGGCCCCACCCTCGGCGCGGAACACGAGCCAGCGGTCGCTCGGCGAGAGCGGGAGCACGACCGGGCGCGGCCAACCGGACGCGAGCTCCTGCTGCACCTCGGTCCGCGCGCCCATCCCCCCGACGACCTCCACCGTGAGCTCGGTCGCCGCGTCTCCCTCGGCGCCCACCTCCGCGAACAGGCAGGTTTGCGTGCACGGGCTCAGCGCGGTGAAGGCCTCGGCGCCGTCTCCCGCCGGCCTCAGTCGGATCGCCTCGTCGCCCCACTCGACACGCTCGCTGTCGACCGCGCCCGCCACGCCGGCGGGCCTCCGCAGCGCGCGCTGCCCTTCACACTCGGGGTGCGGCTCGAAGGGGCGATGCGGCGAGCGGAGCGCGGTCACCTCGTGCACCGTGAAGTACGCGGGCCCGAGGGGACCGGGAGGCTCGAAGAAGAATCGGACCGCGTCGATCGACGCCACCGCGGGCCGCGCGTCCACGCCGACCGTCCACGCGGCCGCGGCGAGGTCGCTCGCGAAGAGGTGCACGTCGTGTTCGCGACGCGCGCGCGCCGACGGGAGCGCCACGCGCGGTCCCACCGGCTCACCGTCGCGCAGCGCCTGCGCGAACGCAGGCGGGGTGAAGAGCGACGCGGCCTCGACCTCTACCTCGAGGCGCAGGAGCTCGTCCGACCCGGCCGCGTCCCGCAGTCGCACGTCGAGCTGGCCCGGCACCTCGAAGGGATCCGAGAGCCAGCGCTCGAGGGCGAGCCCGCGCTCGGCGATCCGCGCGTCCGACCCGCGCCGCGACAGCACGACCAGGGAGGGCGAGAGCTCCGCGCGCGCGACGTACCGGGCGGCGATGGTCGCCGTGTCGGCGCCCGGCCCCGCCGCGCCGTCCGGCGACGCGCTGCGAACGAGCGCGTGGGGGCACCGCGCGCGCTCGATCTGCGCCGCGAGTTGCGCGCCCGAGCGCACGGCGCGGAGGGGATCGGCGGGGCCACGGATCCGCGCGCGCACCCGGCTCAGCCGCTCCTCCGGCGGCCACACCACGCACGCCCCGTCCTCGAGCCCCGCGGCCCAGCTCACCATCGCCTCGCGCTCGTCGAGGAGCGCGCTCGTGTCGTCGTCGGCCGGAGCGCGCCAGGCCGCGAGCCACGCCGACGGTGAGAGCGCCCCGGTGTTCGCCGGCGCCCACGCGATCGGGAACAGCGCCGCCCACCCGGCCAGCGCCCAGGCCAGGCGAGGGTGTCGGCGCCCCATGCGCCACGCCTCGAACGCGAGCGTCGCCGCGAGGGGCCACATGAGCGCCCCGACGTGCTGCAGACGCCACCCGAGCAGCCCCGCGAGGAATATCGAGAGCGTGGCCGTCACCCGGACCGCGGCGCCGACCGAGGCGGTGACCCGCGCGTGGTGCAACGCCATCGCCGCGCCGACGAGGGCGAACGTGGTGAGGCCGAGCGAGGGCAGCGCCGGACCGCGCTCGATCGGAGTCAGCCAGAGGCTCTCCCACAGCGCGAGCTCACCGCCGAGCCCCGCGTCCAGCACCACCCACACGACGAGCGCGAAGAGCAGCGCGCCGAGCGCGTCCCGGTGACGGGAGAGGGCGCGCACGTCACGGCGCGCGATGCCCTCCGCGAGCGCGGCGCCCAGGAGCGCGGCGACGCCCGGCACGAGCGCGAGCGGAGTCCACGCCGCGGCGAAGAGCACCCAGCCGACCGCTCCGAGGGCCTCCCTCGAGCCGGCGCGCTCCGCGTGTCCTCCGTCTCCGAGTCGCTGCGCCGCCAGCAGCAGCGCGAGGGCGGCGGGCGCGTCGGCCTCGTGGTGGAGCGCGAGCGCGAACACGGCGGCGGCCGCCACGCCCACCGTCGCCGTCGGCGCGGAGGGACGGGCTCGGCGCACGGCCAGCCAGGCGAGCCCGGCCGTCCACGTCGCGGAGACGAGCGTGAGCGAGAACGCGATCTGGTCGGGCGCGGCGCTCGCCCACGCCACGGGCCAGGCCATCAGCTGCGGGAGGATCCCGTCATGGGATCGAGTCGTGAGCGTGCTGAGCGCCCCCTGCGACGCGAGCCACGCCAGCTCGATCCGCGACGCGAGCGCGTCGAGGGCCCGAGCCTCGCCACGGCCGACGCCGACCGCGCGCGTGATCGCGAGCCCGATCGCGATGAGCCCACACGCGGCACCCGAGGTGACCAGGCCCCACCGAGACCCCCGAGCCAGTCCAGCCGCTCTCGGCGCGCCCTCCGTACGCTCGGACATCCGCGTCGGCGATTGTGGCACACTCGTGTCGTGAGCGCCGAGCGCGGGTCGCCGTCACAGGCTCGCGCGCGAGCGCCCAGCCATCGCCTCGTCGCGTGGACGCTCGCGGGCCTGCTCCTCGCGACGACCGGCCTGCACGCGGCGTCGTGGGACGACGGCTTCTACAACGACGACTTCTTCCACCTGGCCGTGCTCGAAGGCCGGCTCGCCGGGGTGGGGCGCCTCGACCTGTTCGAGTTCACGGCGGCCAGGCCCGTCTCCTCCGCCCAGGGTCACCTCTGGCCGTGGTGGACCAGCCCCGACCTCCGCCTGCGGTTCTTCCGCCCGCTCACGAGCGTGACGCTCTGGGTCGATCACGCGATCCACGGGCGCTGGCAGCCCGGCTATCACGTCGGCAACCTCGTGATCTGGACGCTCTTCGTCGTGGTGGTCGTGCTCGGAGTGCGCCGCCTCTGTGCCCGGTCCGGCCGGGGCGCCGACGCCTTCCTCGTGGCCGCCGCGTGCGCGCTCGCGAACGAAGCCCACGCGCTCCCCGTCGGCTGGGTGACCGACCGCCACGCGCTCCTGCCGATGGTGTTCGTGGTCGGGGCCCTGCTGCTGCATGACACGCACCGAGCGACCCGCCGTCGGAGATGGCTGGTCGGCGCCTCGCTCGCGGCCGCGGCGGCGCTGGCGAGCAGCGAGTCGGGCTTCGCCGTCTTCGTCTGGATCGCGGCCTACGAGCTGGCGTCGCGAGACGGGTGGATGGCCCGTGCGCGCCGCGTCGCGCCCTACGCCGTCCTGGCCCTCGCCTACCTCGCGACGCACGGGGCGCTGGGGTACGGCGTGGACGGTCTGGCGTACTACGCCGACCCCATCGGGGCCCCCGCGTCGTTCCTCTCGAGCGCCCTCTCCGAGCGCCTCCCCCTCCTGACCCTCGGCGCGGCCACGCCTCTGCCCGCCGACCTGGCCCTGCGGGTCGACGCGCCCACGCGCGCCCTCCTCCTCGCGGGCGGCTGGCTGCTCTTCGCGCTCCTCGGCGCCTGGGTGTGGAGGCGGCGCGCGGACCGGACGATCGCCTTCGTCGGGGCGGGAGTGGGCATGCACCTCCTCTTCCTGTGTACGAGTGAGCCCACGGACCGCGGCGCGTCCCTCCCGGTGGTGGGGGTGGCGTGGCTGGTGGCGACGGCGCTCTCGGACGCGCGCCGGAAGCGAGGCCCGAGGGCCCTCTCCCTCGCGGTGGCCGCGCTCGCTGTCGGCTTCGCGCTGGGTCCCGTGCAGGTCGCGCGCTGGCAAGACCTCTTCGGCGACGCCAACGCCCGCCGCTGGTCCGAGGCGGAGCGCGCGGAGTGGCCTCGCGGCATGGACTCCGCCCACGCGCGGGTGCTGTTCCTTCACGGCTCCCCCGACACCGCGGCCGGCCTGGTGGCGACCCGCAGCGCGCTGGGGCTGCCCGAGCTGCAGGCGGCGTGGCTGCTCTCGATGACTCCCGTGGCCGACCGCCTCGAGCGGGTCGGTCCCGACTCCCTGATCGTGCACGCGCGTCCCGGCGAGACCTGGCTGGCTTCGGCGCGCGAGCGCTCCTGGATGGCCGACCCCTCGACGCCGCTGTCACCCGGCGACCGCTTTCGGGTGGGCGCGCTCCGTGTGCGGATCGTGAGTCCGGCCGCGCTCCACGTGAGCGTCGATCGCGATCTCGACGACCCCAGCGTGTACTTGCTCGCCTGGGACGGCGCGCGCCACCGGCGGCTCGTCGCGCCGCCGATCGGGGAGACGGGTCACGTCCCGGTGAACGCCACGCCCCGGTGAGCCCCCGGCTGCTATCCTCGCGCCGATGCCGGATGGCGACGAGCACGCGCCGACGCCTCCGTGGAAGGCGCTCGGTGTCACCGTCGCGGTGAGCCTCCTCGCGATCGGTCTCCACACCGCGGTCGCGCACCTGAGCGATCCGCCGCCGGCGCCGCCGCTGACCCTCGACGCGCGCGCGCCCGCCGAGCCTCGGGTGGGATACTTCACCTGGGGCCGCAGCCCCGTGCTCGACGAGATCGAGCGCGCCTTCGTCGATCGCCTCGGGGAGCGCGACGAGGTTCGCGTGCGCGTGCTGAGCCACACCGCGGACTTCGACCTGGACAACGTCGAGCCGCTCATCGCGCGGGCGCTCGCCACCGAAGAGCTCGACGTCGCGGTCGCTGTCACGACCCCGCTCGCTCGCGCGCTCCACGCGCGCTCCGGCCAGCTCCCCCTCGTCTTCGCGGCCATCACCGATCCCGTCGGCGCCGGCCTCGTCCCGAGCTGGGAGAACGAGCGCGGATCGAGGGTCACCGGGGTCTCGGCGCATTGCCCCGAGGACAGCCACCTCGCGCTCATCCAGGAGCTGCTCCCGGAGGCGCGCCGCGTCGCGCTCCTCCACGACACCCAGAGCGAGCTCTTGCCCCCGCTGCCCTTCGCCCTCCTCGAGGCGCGCGGCCTGACCCTCGTCCCCGTGCGCGCCACCGCTCGCGGCGAGATCCCCGAGATGGTCGGCCGCATCGAGGCCGCGCGTGCGGATGTCGTCTGGGTTCACACGGCCTGGGCGAGCCCCGAGGTGGCCTTCGCCGGCTTCGACACCCTCTCGCGCCTGACCGCCGAGCGGCGGCTTCCCATCATCGCGAGCGACACCCTCCAGGTTCGCCACGGCGCCCTCGCGGCCCAGGGCCTCGACATGGAGGCGATCGGGACCGCGGCGGCCGAGGCCGTCCTCGCCATCCTCGGCGGCCAGGACCCGGGCTCCCTCCCCGTCTCGCGCCTCGGGTGCGGCCGCCCCGTCCTCGACCTCCGGCGCGCCGCGCAGCTGGGCGTCTCCGTCCCGCCGACCCTCGCGGCCCGCGCCGTCACGCAGCTCGACGACGCTCCGCCCGCGCCGAGCCCCCCCGAGGCCTTCCTGCCATGACGCGCGGCTCCCCAAGCGCTCCTCGCCTGAGGGGACGCTAGCGGGCTTGTCTCCCGGGACCCTTTCGCGGATGCTGTGACGCGAGGGGAGCGGGGGAGGCGTGGCCACCTACGAGATGTTCTGGGACTGTGCGCCCTGCTGGACGCAGAAGCTGCTCGGCAAGCCTGGTGAGCACTGCGTGATCCGTCACAGCCCCGTGGCCGCGTCGGGTAGGCTTCCCCCGTGACCCATTGGAACGGAGACGACCGCCCGGCGGAGGCGATCCTGTTGCAGCTCGACGGCCTCCGGAGCGAGGCCTCGACGGCGCCCCCGCTCGCCGAGCTGAAGGGCACCACCTATCGGGAGGGCGAGGCGACGGTCATCGCCTTCGACGCGGGGACCTGCCTGGTCCTGCCGCCTCCCGTCTCGGCCCCGTGGCCGCTCACGAGGAGCTTCGCGTTCGAGCCGCCGCCCGCCTTCCGCGCCGCCATGGCCATCGCCAACGGGATGGAGCTCTCGTACGTCGGCTCACTCCCGGAGGGCTCCGGTGAGGTCGCGCGGGCGCACACGCGGTTCTTCACCGGCGCCGGACGCGAGGCGTTCGAGAGCTGGAGAGACGACTGGCTGGCGCCGATCCTCGAGGAGCCCGAGGAGTACGACTTCGACGCCGCCGCCCTCGCTCGCCACGACCCGTCCGACTTCATGGTCGTCTACGACGACGCCAACGGGACCTTCGGCGGGTTCCACCGACAGATCGCGGGCCCGGCCGGTGAGCCCGCGTTCGTCCTGTGGATGCACGACGAGCTCGGCGGTCTCCACGGCGGCTCGCTCGAGCGTGCGGACACCCTCACCTACGGCGACTACCTCGTGGCCTTCATCCACGCCCACGCCACCGACAGCGACGCGTACGACCTGCTCTTCCGCGGCTGAGCCTGGCTCGGTGGCGACGGCGTAGAGATCGCGTGACGCCTGCTCTGGCGGCGCGCGTCGGCTTGCCGCGGCGTCGGGGCTTGCGATGCTCCCGCGCATGATCGCTTCGAAGCGCCTCCCCTTCTTCCTCGTCGCGCTCCTCGCGGTGGGCTGCGATGGCTCGTCCGACACGCCCGACGCGGCGCGCTCCGACGCGGCCACGCCCATCGACGCGGCCACGCCGATCGACGCGGGCGCGCCGGTCGACGCCGCGGGCCCGGACGCGGGCCTGCCCACCGACGCGGGCGACCCGACCGACGCGGGCGACCCGGACGCCGCGAGCCTCGACGCGGGCGTACCCACCGACCTGAGCTTCCGCGTGGTCGACGCGACGCTCCCCGAGGGCGTGGGCACCGCGCGCGGGATCGAGCTCTTCACGTCCGAGGCCGCGCTCGCGGCGTACTTCGGCGGCGTGGCCCCCGCGGGCGTCGACTTCAGCCGAGAGCACGCTCTGCTCTACACGGAAGGCGCGCGACCCTTCCCGGGGCACCTCGCGAGCGTGACGGCGCTGGCGATCTCGGCCGACGGCGCGCGGCTGCTCGTCGACACGCACCACCGCGCGCCCGGCGCGAGCTGCGAGGTCCTCGGCCTCGAGCGCGTCGCCTTCCAGCTCGTGGCGTTCGAGGCCACGCCGACCGAGGCCATGGAGCGCGCCCACACGACCTCGGCGTTCGACTGCGCGGCCTCCGGCGCGAGCGAGAACACGGCGTGCACGGCCACCATGCTGTGCGGCGCGGACCTCATCTGCGGCAACCTCACCCGCGGCGCGTCCGGCCTCTGCTACTCGACCGCCCTCTGGGACGCGTTCTTCGACCCGACCGAGGGCGCGCTCGTCGACAACGATGTCACCACGCGCACCCTGACGGCCACCGGCCTCGCCAGCGTCGACGTCGACGTCATCGCGTACGTCGAGCTGACCCACGCCGACCCCTCCGAGCTCCGCATCACGCTCACGAACCCGTCGGGGAACGAGGTCATCGTGTTCGACCGCGAGCCGGCGGCCAGCCCTCTCGTCCTCGCGCGCGTCCCCGTCGGCTTCTCGGGCGACGAGGACGTCAACGGCACGTGGACCCTGCGGATCACCGACCACGCGCCCGGCAACACCGGCACGCTGGCCCGCTGGGGCGTCGAGATCGTGAGCCGCTGGGACTGAGCGCGCGCCGTTCGGCGTCTTCTCGACCCGCGGCGACTGACGAGCGCGTCCCTGCTCCCCGCCGCTGGTAGGCTCGCGTCATGGCGGATGGAGGTCGTCGACTCCCCGAGCACACCGGCGTCGCGCTCGCGGCGGTGGGGGTGCTGGCGTCGGTGGTGGTGTTCGCGCTCGTCCGAGGCAAGCTCCTCGAGCGACGGGAGGCGAGGCTCGCGGAGCTGAGCGAGGCGCTCGACGTGGGAGACCAGACCTGGGCGCTGCTCGAGGCGGAGCAGGGCTTCTCGACGCGCGGCGCCTCGCCGATCCCGCTCGTGACCCCGCCGGTCGGCTGGGAGGAGGCGCGCGCGCCCTGGATGGCCGTCGACGCGCGGCGCGCGGTCCCGCGCGGCTTCGACCCCTCCGCGAAGGGCGCGCTGTTCGAGCACGACGGCCAGGGGCTGACGCTCTCGTCGGCGCACGTCGAGCTGCCCGACCGGATCCGCGCCGAGCTGCATCGAGACGTGCAGTGGGTCGCCTTCGTGCGGCGCGCGCCGCGGGCGGGGGTGTACGAGCGCGGCGACGAGGCGGTGCGGGCGGAGCGCGCCGACGTGCGGCTGACCCTCCTCGACGGAACCCTGCTCGCCCTCGGCACCTGCGAGGCGGTGCCGCCGCTCGTCCGCAGCGCGTCGTCCACGGGCCCGAGTGACGCGGAGCTCGAGCCCGAGACGATCGCGGAGCTGGTCACGCGCATGCTCGACGCGGCGCGCGCGGCCGACGACTCCGAGGACGAACAGCAGCGCGGCGAGTGCCTCGCGAGCGAGATGCCCGACAAGCCGGCGAAGGCCTCCCGGCCGCACCCGCTCTGCGCGATGGGCGCGACGCCGGAGTGCCTCGCCGACTGCGACTCGGGAGGCGGCCCGAGCTGCACCGTCGCCGCGCACGCGCTCTCCGAGACCGACCCCGCCCGCGCGCGGGAGCTGCAGCGGCGCGGCTGCGCGCTCGGGAACCACGACGCCTGCGTCCAGTGGGCGCTCGCCACGCGGAGCCACCGCGGCGAGGGCGACGAGTCCGGGCTCGCCTGCGCGGCGCGTGTCTTCGAGCGCGCCTGCGACGCGGAGCACCGACTCGGCTGCGGCATGTTCGGCTTCGCGCTCGCCCGCGGCGCCGGCGTCGAGCCCGGCGTGGAGCGCGCGCGCGACCTGCTCGAGTCGTCGTGCTCGGAGCTCGGCGGCGCCCCCTGCTTCGCCCTCGGCGTCCTCCGCCGCGACCGCGTGTTCGGCGAGGCCCAGCAGACGCAAGCAGACGCCGCCTTCTCCCGCGCGTGCGCCACCGGCTACACCGCCGCCTGCGACTGAGCGCGCCCATGAAGGAGGAGCGCACGCGACGCGGCGTCCTCGTTCGGTGTTTTACTAACTTTGAAAAATGCCGCTATTGTCGCGCCTCGACTCAACCGAGGTAAAAATGCGCCGCTCATTCCCGTCCTTCGCGTCTTCCCTGTTGCCCCTGTTCGGGGTCGCGCTTCTGCTCTCCGCCTGTGGTGGCGGGGGCACCGTCGACGACGACGCCGGGCCCGGCGCAGACGCCGCGGTGATCTGCGACACGGACGAGACGCTGTGTGGCAGCACCTGCTCGGACACCGACGCCGACCCCGCGAACTGCGGCGCCTGCGGCAACGCGTGTGCGGCCGACGAGGCCTGCTCGGCGGGCGCGTGTGTCCTGGAGTGCGGCGCTGGAGCCACCGCCTGCGACGGCGCCTGCGTCGACACCGACCTCGACCCCGCGAACTGTGGCGCGTGCGGGGAGGCCTGCCCGAGCGGCGAGGTGTGCTCCGGTGGGAGCTGCGCCCTCACGTGCGTCGGGGGCACCACCCGGTGCGGTGACCGGTGCGTGGACACCGACCGCGATGCGGAGAATTGCGGTGGCTGCGACGTCGCTTGCGGCGCCGACGAGGTCTGCTCGGCCGGCGCGTGCGGGATCAGCTGCGTGGCGGGCTCGACCCTCTGCGACGGCGCCTGCGTGGACACGACGGTGGACCCCGCGAACTGCGGCGGGTGCGGCGTCGCTTGTGGCGCCGACGAGGTCTGCTCGGCCGGCGCGTGCGGGATCAGCTGCGTGGCGGGCTCGACCCTCTGCGACAGCGCCTGCGTGGACACGACGGTGGACCCGGCGAACTGCGGCGGGTGCGGCGTGGCGTGCGCGTCTGGCGAGGTGTGCTCTGCGGGGAGCTGCGGGCTGAGCTGCTCGGGCGGCGCGACGATGTGCGGCAGCGCCTGCGTGGACACGACCAACGATCCCTCCCACTGCGGAGCCTGCGGGGTGGCCTGCGCCTCTGGCGAGTTCTGCGCGTCCGGTTCGTGCGCGCCCCTCTGCCCCGCGCCGCGCACGGACTGCAGCGGCGCGTGTGTGGACATGCAGAGCGACCCCTCCCACTGCGGCGCGTGCGGCATGGCGTGCGGAGCGGCCGAGTACTGCGCCATGGGCAGTTGCACGTCGACTTGCCCGGCGCCGCTGACCGACTGCTCGGGGACCTGCAGCAACACCGACTACGACCCCGCGAACTGCGGCGGCTGCGGGGTGGCCTGCGCCATGGGCAATGTCTGCGTGAGCGGCGCGTGCCGGCCGCTGGGCGGCGTCGGCCCCGCGCGCTACCTCTACCTGGCGAACTGGGCCGCCTTCAACACGCAGTTCGACGTCTATGACGTCGGCGCCAACACCTGGTCCTCGGGCGCCAGCCTGCCGGTCGCGAGCCGCGGCCAGCTGGCCTCCGACGGCGCCACCGTCTGGATGCTCGGCACCGACAACGACATCTACGAGTACGACGTCGCGACGGATGTCTGGACGAGGCGCATGGCCGGCCCGGGCGGGATCACCAGCTACGCCTTCTTCCAGTGGCTCAACGGCAACTTCTACCTCTGCCAGCAGAGCACGAGCACGCTCCACATCTACAGCGGCGGCGCCTGGTCCACCCGGAGCCTGAGCTCCACCTGCTCGATCGCGGGTGGCACCGACCCGGTGGCCAACGAGGTCTACGTCAAGCGGTACGGCCAGGCGGGCTTCTGGGTGGTCGACGCGTCGACCAACGCGATCGTCAGAACCATCACCGACGGTACGAGCATCGCGGAGAACACCTCGAGCGGCGCCGTCCTCGGCGGCACCTTCTACACCCGCAGCGGGGGCGGCCAGATCTTCGCGCTCGACGGGACCTCCGGAGCGCGGACCGCCACCGGCGACGACCCGGGCGGCAGCTACCCCGGGTTCAGCACGGACCACGCCTCGCGCGTCATCTACATGCACTCGAGCAGCGGCTTCTCCAGCTACGACCCCTCGACCGGCGTGTTCACCCCGCTGGCCACCGGGCCCACGCAGAGCACCGTCGGCACGATCACCCAGACCTTCTGACGACGCACAGAGGACGCTAGGTTGACTCGTTGACTTGTTGAGGGCCGAGCGCGCAGTTCTCGGTTCCCTCGGGTGTGAGGTCGAGCGATGCTCGCCGCATGCCCGCGCCCACCTCGCCCAAGAAGACCTCCAAGGGTCTCATCTTCGTGATCGTGCTCGTCGGCGCGGCGGTCCTCGCCGTCCCGTGCATCGGCGTCCTCGCCGCGGTCGCGGTCCCCGCGTTCATCGGCTACCTCACGCGCGCGAAGACGGCCGAGGCCGAGTCGAACCTGCGCTCCCTCCACGCCGCGGCCGCGAGCTACTACGCGATGGAGCACTACCCGGACGGCGGCGGCGAGGCGCTGTCGGGGTGCGTGGTCCCCTCGGCGCGCACCGAGAACATCCCCGGCGCGCAGAAGACGCTGCTCCCCCCGTCCCTCGGGCCGAGCTTCGACGACCTCGGCTTCGCGATCACGGACCCCGTCTACTACCAGTACGAGATCGTCAGCGTCGGCGGCTGCGGGCACGGACCGAACGAGCCCCTCTACTCCTTCCGCGCGCACGGGGACCTCGACGGCGACGGCGTCCAGTCGCTCTACGAGATCTCGGCCGGCTCCGACGACCTGAACGAGCTGACCCACCCCGTCATCTACCGGGAGAACGAGCTCGAGTAGCGCCGGTTGTGAGGAGATGTAATTCGCGGGCGCCGAGCGACCGATCCACCCTGCCGCATGCCCCGCCTCGCACCCCTCGCTCTGCTCTTCGCCTTCGCCAGCGTCGGCTGCGCCATGTCCCGCGAGTCGCTCGACCGGCTCGAGGCCGAGGTCTCCGAGCGCAACGCCGCGCGCCGCCAGACCGCCGGGGCCGAGCTGGCTGCGGAGGGCTACGTCGAGGCCGAGACGCTCCGCCGTCACGCCGTGCTCGACGAGGCCGACCGCGAGCGCTGCGTGAGCCGCGAGCCGGGCGAGGCGCCGATGCACATCGAGCTGCGCGGCGAGCCCCCGCTCGCGCTGACCGCTCCCCCCGAGGCGACCTGCGACTTCTTCCGCGGCCGCACCCGCGCGCTCGCCACCCTCTCCGAGCCCTCGAACGACCAGACCGTGCTCCACGCCGTCCCGGACGTCGGCGTCATGCGCGCCCCCGACGGCGAGGTCGTGCTCGTCCGCTTCGCGCTCCGCCCCGTCGCCACCCACGAGGTGCTCGTCGACATGGAGTGCGACCACATGCCCCGCGTCGAGCCCGACCCGCTCACCCTCGGCGGCGGTCAGATCCCGGTCGTCGCCGCCCCCGAGCGCCCCCGCGAGCTCACCCGCGAAGTCGACCACGAGCTCGTCCGGGTCGAGTGCACTCGCAACACCTACTGACCGAGCTCGGCCCGCCCCAGGGGGGCCTACCAACTACCCGATCGCGCGGAGAGGACGTCGACGATGGCTCACTTCCCCAAGGGCATCCGCAGCGAGAACTCGGAAGCCTCCAGCACGATGAGGTCTCCGCTCTGCATCTCGACCTCCAGCTTCCACACCGTTGCGGTCGAAGTGGGTACTGGCCCCCTCACCTCATTTACGTAAACGCTGGGTCCCCAAGGCTCTCGGCGTGGAACTTCCACGAGGCTGGCGTTCTCCGCTCGAACAGTCGCGATCCCTCGCGCCGTCCTCAGAGAGAGCGCCACTTCGCCCGTACCCCACGCAACGGTGATGCCAACAAGCGTGGCGTCATGGAGTTGATTCCATCGAGTGTCGACCCTGCTCGCCACACAGACCACCCTACCATCTACCCAGCCCGAGCATGCGGTTGGGATAGATGCGTAGGATCGTCCCCGAAGGCCGAGCCGACCGCGCTCCCCGAGTGCTCCCGCGAGCTCGTCCGGGTCGCATGCACACGCAATATTTGCTGACCGAGCTCGCGCTCAGCCCCTCTGGAGGAGAGTGACCTCGGGGCTGCCGCCGTCTCTCTCCGAGGGGCGGACCCAGAGCGCGCAGCTCCTGGGCATGGCGGCCAGCGCGTAGCCCGGATCGCACATGAGGGTCGCCCGTGCATCGCCGCCGACGACCTCCACGAGGACCACCCTCCAGCGCAGATCCGATCCCGCTCTGACGAGACGCAGCACGGCCAGCGCGCTCTCCTCGAGCTCGGTCCGCTCGCCCTCCACGACGAGCTGCACCGCGCGCCAGAGGATCCGCTTCCCGCCCCGCGCGCCCTCGAAGCCGCGCCTCGCTCGGGTCCACGCGAGGTGGAGCTCGTCCTCCCCCCGACCGCTCGCCGCGTCGTGCTCGACGGTCACGAGCGCGCCCGGCCTCCCGGCCTGCGCGAGCGCCGCCACCGCGCTCCCGATCTCCTCGCCGAACGTCCAGACCTCGCCGGTCATCCAGGGAGTCTGCCCGCCTGCTCGGGTGGCATCCAGATCGTCAGGAGCGCGCGGGAAGGACGAACGATGCTGCCCTCAGCCACAGCTGAGGCGGGCTGACTCCGCACCTGATCGTGCGTCGTGACCGGCGCGGGGCGAGGAGCGGTCGGGGCGCGGGGTTTGCTCTCTCTGTTGGGAGGAGCGAGTGACGGACCCGTTCTCGCCGACCCCCTATATGAAGGAGAGCCACATGGACCTGAGCCAGTACCTCATCGAACCCGCCGACCGCTACCGCGCCTGCATCGAGGCGTGCCTGGAGTGCCTCGTCGCCTGCGAGAGCTGCGCGTCGGCGTGCCTACGCGAGGACGACGTGACGAAGATGGCCGAGTGCATCCGCACCGACCTCGAGTGTGCGCTCGCCTGCCGCACCGCCGCGGTGGCCATGGTGCGCGGGAGCGAGTCCGCCAAGGCGCTCTGCGGGGTGTGCGCCGACGTCTGTGAGCGCTGCGCGGAGGAGTGCGCCAAGCACGACGACGACCACTGCAAGCGCTGCGCGGAGGCGTGCCGCCGCTGCGCCGAGGAGTGCCGCAAGATGAGCGCCTGACGCGTACACGTCGTCGCGAGCCGGCATCGACCTTGCGTGTCTCTTCAGCCTCGACGTCGGCACCCCGTCGACGTCACCGCGTAGAGGAGACCAGATGAAAGCATTGGTGTGGCATGGCAAGCGAGACGTTCGGGTCGAGAGCGTCCCCGACCCGGAGCTCCAGGAGTCGACGGACGTCATCATTCGCGTGACGTCCAGCGGCCTGTGCGGCTCGGACCTGCACCTCTACGAGGTGTTCGCGCCGTTCCTGGAGCCGGGGGACGTCCTCGGGCACGAGCCGATGGGCGTCGTCGAGGAGGTCGGGCGCGACGTGACGAGCGTGGCGCCAGGAGACCGGGTCGTGATCCCCTTCAACATCAGCTGCGGGGGCTGCTTCATGTGCGACCGCGGGCTCCAGTCGCAGTGCGAGACCACGCAGAACACCGAGCACGGCACCGGCGCGTGCCTCTTCGGCTACACCAAGCTCTACGGACAGGTCGCCGGCGGTCAGTCGGAGCGGCTCCGTGTGCCGCAGGGCCACTACGGCCCGGTGAAGGTGCCGCATGGTCCGCCGGACGACCGCTTCCTCTTCCTGTCGGATGTGCTGCCGACCGCGTGGCAGGCCGTCCGCTACGCGGAGATCCCCGACGGCGGGAGCGTGGCCATCTTCGGGCTCGGCCCCATCGGCCAGATGTCCGCCCGCGTCGCGCACCACCTGGGCCGCCGCGTGATCGCGGTCGACCGCGTCGACGAGCGGCTTCAGATGGCGAAGGACTGGGGCGTCGAGGTGCTCGATCTGCGCGAGCACGACGGCGACGTGAGCGAGGCGATCCGCGAGCTGACCGACGGCCGCGGGACCGACTCCGCCATCGACGCGGTCGGTATGGAGGCGCACGGCGCGCCGCTCGCGAAGCTCGCCCAGCAGGCCGCCGGTCTGCTCCCCGACGCGGCCGCGGAGAGCCTCATGCAGCGCGCGGGGATCGACCGCCTCACCGCCTTGCACGCCAGCATCGACGCCGTGAGGCGCGGCGGCACCGTCAGCGTGATCGGCGTCTACGCGGGCATGATCGACCCGATGCCGCTGATGACCATGTTCGACAAGCAGCTGTCCTTCCGCATGGGCCAGGCGAACGTCAAGCGCTGGATGGACGACCTGCTCCCGCTCGTCTCGGGCGACGACGATCCGCTCGGCGTCGAGTCCTTCACCAGTCACCGGATCCCGCTGGCCGAGGCCCCCGCCGCCTACGAGATGTTCCAGAAGAAGACCGACGGCGCCTTCAAGGTCGTGTTCACACCCTGACGCACCCGCGTGTCGCCGAACGCTGACATCGGGCGAGTGTCGTCGAACGATGACTTTCGCTGATTGTCGTCGAACGGTGACATCGATACACTCCGGGGCATGCCGCAGGTCACGTCGGCCGAGGACTTCGGGGCGCTCGTGCGCGAGCGTCGGCGTGAGCGGGGGCTGTCCCAGCAGCAGCTCGCGGCCAAGGTCGGCGTCAGCCGGCAGTGGATCGTGCAGGTGGAGAGCGGGAAGCCGCGGGCCGAGGTCGGTCTGCTGTTGCGCGTGCTGAACGCGCTCGACCTCGTCCTGCGCGTCGAGCCGCGCGCGGAGGACTCGATCCTGGACCTCGTCGAGCGCCTCCGAGGTGAGCGGTGAGCGCGCTCGAGATCCTGCTCGCGGTCCACGAGGGCACGGTCGCCGCCCGCATCGAGCGGCGCGGAGAGCGGCTCACCCTCCGGTACGAACCGGACTGGCGCGAGCGGGGACCGTTCCCGCTGTCTCTGTCTCTCCCGCTCGCGGCCGCGACGCACGAGGGGGCGGCGGTGCACGCCTACCTGGCCAACCTCCTGCCCGACAACGCGCAGGTGCTCGAGTCGTGGGGCAAGCGCTTCCACGTCTCGGCCCGCAGCCCGTTCCGGCTGCTGACCCACGTGGGGCAGGACTGCGCGGGCGCGTTCGCCTTTCTCCCGCCCGACGCGCTGGACGCCCACCGAGAGCAGCCCGGCGACGTCCACTGGATCGACGAAGCCGAGGTCGCCGACCGCCTGAAGGCGCTCCGCACGGACATCGGGCGATGGCGCCGCGATGACGACGAGGGCCAGTTCAGCCTGGCGGGCGCGCAGGCCAAGATCGCGCTCTTCGGGCGGAACGGTCGATGGGGTGTGCCATCGGGTCGCACGCCGACCACTCACATCCTCAAGCCGCCGATCCCGGGCTTCGAGGGTCACGTGGAGAACGAGCACTTCTGCCTCGAGCTCGCCCACGCGCTCGGTCTGCGCACGGCGCGGTCGGAGGTGCGCCGCTTCGGAGACGAGGTCGCCATCGTGGTCGAGCGGTTCGACCGCGCTGACAGCTCGAAGCTCCCCGAAGCCGCCACGACCACGCGCGGCGCGGTGCTGCGCTTGCACCAGGAGGACCTCTGCCAGGCGCTGGGCGTCCCTCCCGAGCGGAAATACCAGAACGACGGGGGCCCCAGCGTCGCCCAGATCACCGAGCTCCTCCGCGCACGCTCGAGCGACGCGGCGAGCGACGTCGAGCGTTTCCGCGACGCCCTCCTGTTCCACTGGCTGATCGCGGGGACCGACGCGCACGCCAAGAACTACTCCTTGCTCCACGCCGCAGAGGGCCGGCTTCGTCTCGCGCCGCTCTACGACGTCGCGAGCGCGCTGCCCTATCCCGATCTCGACGCCCAGCGGTTGAAGCTCGCGATGAAGATGGGCAACACCTATCGCCTCCGCGACATCGGGCGCGCGGCTCTCACCCGCATGGCCTCCGAGATGAAGCTCGACCCAGGCGCGACCCTCGCGCGTGCGCAGGAGCTGGCCGACAGTCTCCCTACAGCCGCGCGAACCCTGCGCGAACAGCTCATCGCGAGCGGCGTCGACACCCCGCTCCTGCGCGCACTGGAGAACGAGCTGTCAGCGCGGGCCGCCCGCTGCGCGAAGCTGATCGCCTGAGATCCTCCTGGTCATTCGCTCCGAACCTTGACGCGGTGTCAAAGTCCGTGGCACGTAGCCTCGATGTCTTCGTGGAAGTACCTCGTCCTGTGTGTCTCCCTGGCCGCGGCCTGCACCCCCTCTCCGGACGCGCGCGAGTGCGCGAGCGATCTCGACTGCGAGGGGTACACCGACACCCCCTACTGCAACCCGCGCACCCGTCGCTGCGCGCCGCCTTGCACCGACGACGTGGTGGGCGAGCTGGTCTGCATGGACGGCGTGCCGTCCTACTGCGCGAGCGGCCTCGCGCTGCCGTGTGACGTCTGCCCCGGCGCATGCAGCGGCGGCAGGTACTGCGACGCGGCGACGGGCGGGTGCGCTCCGCGAAAGGCCCCCGGAGAGGCGTGCGCCGGGAACCTCGAGTGCACGACCTACTGCCACGAGGGCGTGTGCGGCGTGCAGCAAGGCGAGGAGTGCACCGACGCGACCTGCGACGGCGCGTGCCTGACCGGCGGCGGCCGCACCTACTGCCTGCGGCCCTGTTCGGGTGGCTGCCCCAGCAGCGCGGCCGGCCTCGAGTGGACCTGCATCCGCTACGGCTGGGACACCAGCGCGCCCGCGTTCTGCGTCCCCAGCGAAGACTGCTCCGACCCCGGCCCCTGCAGCAGCCTGGACGACGCGACCTGCGGCACGGCCTGCTCCGCCAGCGGCCCGTGCTCGAACTTCTGCTCCCCGCGCGTGTTCCAGGACATGCGTATGTGACCGGGCGCATGTGAAGACCTCCCGTCCTTCGCCGCGCGACGGGGCACGTCATCTGCGACGTCGCGAGGTCGACGCGCTCGAGAGGCACTGGGGAGGGACGATCCTTTTCGTTCGTCAAAGTGCGCCCCCGGGATCCGGCGCGGTCTCGCGTGTGAACGAGTCAACAAGTCAACCTAGCCCCGAATCAAGCGCTTCGCGCTTGCTCCGGGCCTAGCCATTCTAGTCAGGGGCTTTTCGCAAAAGCCCCTCGCTGC
The DNA here is from genome assembly GCA_040218145.1 of Sandaracinaceae bacterium. GTDB lineage: Bacteria > Myxococcota_A > Polyangia > Polyangiales > Sandaracinaceae > JAVJQK01. The sequence goes on from JAVJQK010000115.1 coordinate 87,349, forward strand.
GGCGGCAAAGCCGCCTTCGCTTCACCCGAAAACGACGCGCCTGCGGCGCTTCTAGCCCCAAATACAGGCGCATCGTGGAACCAGGCGCTGGATTTGGGCCTAG
>JAVJQK010000116.1 GCA_040218145.1 Sandaracinaceae bacterium
GCGCCCCGCCGCTGGGGTCGGCGTGAGAGCGCGCGGAGCGCGCGCCGCGCCGTAGTTGGGAGGGGGGCCCCATGGGCGCTTCGCCCCATGGGGGGAGGGGCTGCGTTCAGCCCCTCCAACAAGAAACGGCGGCCAGCTTTCACGAAGCGAAAGCGCGAGCCGCAGGGGCCCCAGCGCCCCGCCGCTGGGGTCGGGCAACGGTACGACCAGGCGGCCAGCTTTCGCGCAGCGAAAGCGCGAGCCGCGGGGGCCCCAGCGCCCCGCCGCTGGGGTCGGCGCCCAAGCGCGCGGAGCGCGCGGAGCGCCGTAGTCGGGAGGGGGGCCCCATGGGCGCTCCGCCCCATGGGGGGAGGGTCTGCGTTCAGACCCTCCTACAAGAAACGCGGGCCCCATGGGCGCTTCGCCCCATGGGGGGAGGGGCTGCGTTCAGCCCCTCCAACAAGAAGCGCGGGGCTGCGTTCAGCCCCTCCAGCGAGAAACTCCTACAGGCGGAACGGGTAGTTCACGCTGAAGGTCGGGTTGCGGAACGGAGGCACGCGCGCGCCGCGGACCGCGCGGGCGATGCAGCTCCGCACCGGCGGCGGGAAGCTGCCGCCGCTGACCTGGGCGCTCTGCACGCGGCCGTTGTTGCCGAAGACGATGCGCACCGGCGCGAGGCCGTGCTGTCCGCTGCCACAGGCCGAGACCGCGCCCTGCACGCTGTTCATCGCGGAGACGACGTCGCCCCGGCTCGGCGTCGCCGGGCCGCTCGCGGCCCCGCCACCACCGCCGCCGCCGCCGCCGCCGCGCCGGGCGCCGCCGCCGCCGCCGCCGAGGGCGTTGTCGAGCAGGGAGTCGATGTCTCGGTCGCTGCCGCCACCGCCGCCGCCGCTGCCACCGCGACGGGCGCTGCCACCGCCGCCGCCGCCGCTCGTCGCGGCGGGTGTCGCCGCGGCGCCGCCGCCGCCGCCACCACCGCCGCCGCGGCTGGCGCGCCGGCCCCGTCGACGGCTCGAGCCGCTGGAGCCTTCGCCGCCTTCGTCCTCTTCCTCTTCGGCGTCGCCGTCCTCGGTCGCGGCCGCCGCCTCGGTCTCGGTCTCCGCCGGCGGCGTCCCGCTCGGGTCGCCCCCGGCCGCGCCCGCTCCGGCTGCGCCAGCCGCGCCGGCCGCGCCCGCGCCCTCGGTGCCGGCTGCGGCCGTGCCCGTGGAGTCGACCGCCTGCCCGCCCGTGACGGCGCCCGCCGCCGCGACCGGAGGCTGGGCCGGATCCTCCTTGGTGAGGACCACGATGGCGACCGCGGCCGCCGCGAGGATGGCGATGCCGCCCACCGCGATGGCCGCGATGACGAGCCCCTTGTTGCTCGACTCTTCCTTCTTCTCCGGAACGAGCACCGGAGCGCCGAGCGAGGAGCCGAGGCCGCCGCCGCCCGCGCCGCCGATCGAGAGGAGGTCGTCCACCCGGTCCGTGCTCGCCGACGTCACCGGGCCCGCGCCTCCGCCCGTCACGCCGGTGGCCGAAGCGAGGGCGCGGATGTCGATGAGGCCGGAGCCCTCACCCGAAGCCATGCCCGCGCGGGGCGCCGCCGACGGGGTGGGGCCTGCGCTCGGGGCGCTGCTCGGCGCGGCGCCCGCGCCGCCGCCTCCGCCGCCCGATCCGGTCGCGAGCGCCTGGAGGTTGGAGAGGGAGAACAGGACCGAGTTCTCGTTGCGCGCGCCGGTCAGGGCCTGCTCCGCGCTCACGCGCGGGCCCCCGGGCGCAGACGCGACGACGTCCTCTTCTTCCTCGGGCGCGCCGCCGCCGAACGGGCTCGCGGCGTCGGGCTGCGCGAACAGATCGGCGCCCGCGTCGCGGCTGGCCACCGCTGCTTCGGCGCCGCCGAAGGGGGACTCGGAGGCGGCGGGCTCGGCTGCGCCGGTCGCCGCGAACGGGTCGGCGCCCATGTCGCCGCCGGCCGCGTCCTGCTCCTCGGCCTCTTGACCGCCGCCGCCCATCACCGCCGAGACGAGCTCCTCGATGTCCTGGGCCGGCTTCCAGTCGTCGAAGCCCTCCTTCCAGACATAGGCGTCCCAGCCGATGGTGCCCGCGGACAGCATCTCGCCGATCTGTGACGGCGCGAAGGGGCCCTGTTGGTCTCCGTCGACCACCACGTGCCACACGGCGTCACCGCCGTAGTCGACCACGCGCGTCGACTCTTCTTCGGCCGGCGATTCGACCTGATCTCCACGGACGACGATGGCGGCGCCGCACTTCTTGCAACGGATCTTGAAGACCCGACCGGCCACCTTCTCGTCGGCGATCGAGTATTTGGCACCACAGCTGTCGCAGACGATCTTCATGCGTTGGAATCCTGGGAAAGATTGACGAGAGCTACGTTCGACCCGGCCGCGCGGACGCGTGGCCTCTCAAAAGCGAGTGATTCCGCTGGACGGTCGGTCAACGGACCAGTTCTTCCGCTGGCGCGCGAGCATATCGTTCTGGATGCGCGCCGATCAAGAAATGCCGAACGTGGCGGGGTAGACCCCGGGCGCGATGCCCCCTTGGGTAGAAATTTGCCCTCGACCACGCTGGCACCTCTCGTGCGGATCCTCTCATCCGGGAACGAGGGTCGTCCCGTCCTTGCCGCAGAACTTCACGGTCGGCGGATAGCGCTCGCCGCAGGTCGGGCAGACGTGGCTGTCGACCCCGGCCGCCTTGCCGGCCGCGAACTCCCGGTACGGCATGAGGCGGGTCTCGTCGTGCGGGCACGTCTCGGTCCCGGGCGGGTAGCCGCGCCGGCAGCTGGGGCAGATCATGTCCTCGCCCGCCACCGCCGTTGGTGCCGCCTCCGTCGTCTCCGGCTCCGGCTCCGGCTCGTCGTCCGGGATCACCACCCCGGGGAGCCCGCCGATGCTGGCCTTGCGCGCGCGCGTCGGCGCCTTCTTGCGCCTGAGCAGCAGGAACGCGATCCCGACGAGCACGAGCGCGGCCACCAGCGCGAGCGCCGGCCAGAGCAGCCCGGGCCCGTCGTCGCGCTGCGTCGCCGAGACCCGCGCCGCGGTCTCCGACGACGCGTCCTCCGGCGTCCCGCCGCCCACCGATCCCGACTCGGTGCGCCGCGCGATCAGGTCCGAGAGATCCATCGTGCGCACGGCCACCCGCGCCTCGGCCGTCAGATCGCCGGAGGAGGCCACGATCCGCGCGCTCGTGGCCGCGTCGGGCGCCTCGTAGCAGAGCCCGGAGACGCTCCCTTCGCCCTCGGCCAACCGCACGCTCGGGCGCCGCGGGAGCGCGCAGCCACGCGCGTCGACCACGCGGGCGGTGAAGCACTGCCGGCCTCCGGGCTGCACGTCGGCGCTCGCGGGGCGAAGCACCACGCGCGCGGCCGCCCCCGGGCTGCAACGCGGCGTGCTCGGCTCCTCCGGCGGCTCCTCGGGCTCCGCCGCGCCCCCGCCGATCCGCGTGAAGGTCTGCGTGGTCGTGATCGTCCCGACGCAGCTCGACTCGTTCAGCTGCCAGTCGTAGCGGCTGACGTCGCGGAACTGGAGCCGGTCGTCGCCGACGGCCTGGATGGTGTAGGTGCCGGTCTCGGCGCGCGAGTCGCTCGCGGGGGTGCGGCAGACGATGCGCCAGGTGCCCGCCTGATAGCTCGAGGAGACGCGCCGCACCGCGCGGTTCTCGCTCCAGCACTCCCGCGTGGTCCGCGCCTGGCGGAGATGGAAGGTCAGCTGGTCGCCCTGCTGGGAGATCCGGAACGCCCCGCCGCCGCGCGTGGTCGTGCTCTGAGGGCGTGGACCGCAGTCGCCGCCCCAGCTCTCGACCGAGACGCGGATGTTCATCGGCCCTTCGCGCCACTGGCCCTCGTAGGGACCATCGGCGCGCGCGGGCGTCGCCGCGAGCCAGCTCGGCCCTACGAGCGAGACCAGCCCTGCGAGCCACAGCCATCGACGGGAGGACACCGCCCGCGGGATATCACGAACGGACGGAAACGACGACGCCCGCGTGACTCTCGTCGCGCGGGCGTCGCTCACTCGGCCTCGGAGGGTCTCAGGACCGGATCTTCTTGACCTCTTCGGTCAGCTCCGGGATGGCGTCGAAGAGATCGGCCACGAGGAAGTAGTCCGCCACCTGCGCGATGGGGGCCTCCTTGTCCTTGTTGATGGCCACGATCGTCTTGCTGCCCTTCATGCCGGCGAGGTGCTGGATGGCGCCGCTGATGCCGACCGCGATGTAGAGCTTCGGCGCGACGACCTTGCCGGTCTGACCGACCTGCAGATCGTTGGGCACGTAGCCCGCGTCGCAGGCGGCGCGCGAGGCGCCCATCGCGGCGCCGAGCGCGTCGACGAGGGGCTCGAGCACGTTCTCGAAGTTCTCCGAGCTCTTCAGCGCGCGGCCGCCGGACACGACGACGTCGGCCTCGGTCAGCTCGGGGCGCTCGCTCTTCTGCGTCTCGGCGCCGACGAACTCGATCTTCTCGGCCGCGTCGTCGTCCTCGACGTCCACCGACTCGATCGGGCTCGCGGAGCCCGCCTCCTCGGCCGCCTCGAACTCGGTCTGACGCACGGTCACGACCGCGACGTCGCTCTCCACCGTGCAGAAGCCGAAGATGTTGCCCGCGTACATCGGGCGCCGGTAGACGAGCGAGTCGCCGTCCGCCTCGAACGACGCGATGTCGCTCGCGACGCCCGCGCCGAGCTTGGCCGCGACGCGGGGCAGGAGGTCCTTGCCCGTGGTGCTCGCGGTGGCGGTGACGATGCCGTAGCCGCCGTCCTGCGCCGCCTTGGCGAGGGTAGCGGCGAGCTTCTCGGCCACGTAGCCGCCCTCGACCTCGGCCTTGAGGACCTTGCGCGCGCCGTACTTGGCCGCGCTGTCCGCGGCGGCGTCCGAGCCCTCACCGACGACGATGATGTCGAACGCGCCCCCGGTCGCCTCGGCGGCGTCCTTGGCGAAGCGAACGGCAGAGAGCGTGTTCTTGCGGAGGTCTCCCTCCAGCAGCTCACCCACGACGAGAATGTCAGTCATGATTGCGTCTCCCTTCCGTCCTCAGAGGACCTTGGCATCCTGCTGCAGCTTCTGGACGAGCTCCTGCACGCTCTCCACGTAGGTCACGCTGCCCGAGCGCGCCGGCGGCAGCTCGAACTTCGTGTAGTGGACGAGCGGCTTCTGCTCGACGCCGAGGTCGGCCAGGCTGACCTGGTCGATCGGCTTCTTCTTCGCCTGCATGATGCCCTTGAGCGACGCGTAGCGCGCGCCCTCGTTGTAGCCGTGGTCGGCGGCGGTGACGCCGTTCTTCACGGAGCCCGGCGCGACGATGCGGAGGTCGACGGTGACGACCGCCGGCAGCTGCACCTTCACGTTGAAGACGCCGGTGTCGACCTCGCGGCCCACGTTGAGCGCCTTGCCGTCGTCGGTGACCTCGATGCTCATGGCGAAGGTGGCCATCGGCCAGCCGAGCAGCTCCGCGAGCATCTGCCCGGCGGTGTTGCTGTCGCCGTCGACCGCCTGCTTGCCCATCAGGACCAGGTCGGGCTGCTCCTTCTCGACGAGCTTCGCGAGCGCGTGCGCCACGACGACCGAGTCCAGCTCGCCGTCCTCGGCTGCGACGAGGATGCCCTTGTCGGCGCCCATCGCGAGGGGCTGACGGAGGGTCTGCTGCACGTCGGCGGGGCCGAGCGAGGCGACGATCGTCTCCCCCAGGCTCTCCTTGGTGCCCGCGTTCTCGTTGAGTCGAAGCGCGGCCTCGACCGCATACTCATCGAACGGGTTGACCTTCCACTCGAGGCCTTCGGACGTCACCTGGGTGCCGTCGCCAGAGACCTTCATCTTGTTGGCGTTGTCGGGGTCCGCGACCCGCTTGACGGGGACTAGGATTTTCACGCTGCCTCCCTGCTGAGAAATCGGTCCGGATGCCGTGCGCGGGGCGCGCGGCGGATGTAGGCGGCACGGCCCACACTGTCAATGGCGGCCCTCTTCACGCGTCCTCGCGGACGCCCTCCAAGAACATGCCCTGTAAGAACACGGTGGCGATCTGCGTCGCGGCGCGACGCAGGCTCTCGGGCTTCCCGCCCTTGCTGCTCCCCAGCGCCCAGGTGAGCGCCACTCCGTCGAGCGCACCCCAGAGGGCCCGTGAGACCACGCGCGGCCCGAGATCGGAGCGCACGACGCCCTCGCGCTGTCCCTCCGCGATCACGCCCGCGATCAGCTCGAGATACTCGGTGAACAGGGGCGCCGCGTACTGTTTCAGCAACGTCGAGGACTGACGTAGGTTCACGGTGATGACCTCGGCCAGGTCTCGCTGCCCCTCGAGCAGCCCGAGCTGCAACTCCACCACCCGGCGCAGCTTGTTCTCGAAGCCCTCGGCCTCCTCGATCTCGCGCCGGAGGACCTCGATGAGCTTCGTGATGCGGTCTTCGAAGATCGAGACGAGGACGTGGTCCTTGTTCTCGAAGTACAGGTAAATGGTGCCGTCCGCGACGCCCGCCGCCTTGGCGATCTCGCTCACCCGCGTCGCGTAGAAGCCCTTGCGCGCGAAGACCTGGATCGCGGCGCGCAGGATGCGCTCGCGCTTGTCGTTGGCCCGCTTGGGCTTGCCCTTCGACGCGCCGTCGTTTCCCTCCGAAGCCCCGTCTTCGTCGGGCGCGTGGCTGAATGGGCGTTCATTCTTGGGCACGGAGGCGAGCTACCACGCGGCGTCGGAGGCGTCAACGAGCCGTCTCCGGGCGGGCCACGAGGAACGCGGGCGTCGCGGCGCCGAGCCCGCGCACCGTGGGTTCCGCGTCGACGCTGGGCGCCGCGCGCACGCCCTCGAGGCTGAGCGAGAGCGGGCCGCCCCCGCTCCAGGCTCTCCGCTCGGCCTCTCGCGCGCGGCTCGCGGCGGCGATCTCGGCCCAGCCGTGCGCGATCACCCTGACGGCCCGTGCCGCGTGACCGGGGAGGGCGTCGAGGGCCTCGGGGCTCGCGCGCAGAGCCACCGCCGCCCACGCGCGGCCGTCCGTCGCGCCGCCGTCGATCCACGCGACCCGCAAGCCCGGCTCCGCCGCGAGCGAGCGCCCCACCGCCTCCGCGAACGCGCGGGCGCCGTCGTCCGAGTCGCCAGGCGCCGACCACATCACGACGGCCATCGGCCCGGCCTCGCGCGTCCGCGCGGTCAGCGGGGCCGGCGCCTCGTCCCAAGGCCGCGCGCCAGGCGCCGCGCCGGTCGGCCATCGCCGGGTCAGGCGGGCGAGGTGTTCGGCCCCGCGCCGCGCGTCGAGCGCGCCGACCAGCGCCAGCCGCGCGCGCGCGCCGACGACGTGGCCGTCGTGCCAGCGCCTCACGTCGCCGAGGTGCAGCGCGCTCAGGCTGTCGAGGTCTCCCAGCGGAGCCACCCGCCCCGGGGCGCTGGGCGTGAGCGCCTGCGCGCTCTCCACCGCGAGCGGCCGGCGCGTCGCGTCGGCGAGGGTCGCGGCGCGCGCGTCTTCGAGCGCGTCCGCGGACGGGATCCGCTCCGCGCACCGCACCGCGAGGTGCGCCAGCGTCGCCCAGTCCTCCCCGCGACCCTCGACGGTCAGCCCCCAGCCCGACGCGTCGAGGAGGGGCGACACCCGCGCCCCCATCGCGCGCAGGCTCCCGCCGAGCTCCTCCGCCGCGACGGCGCCGCATCCGACGGCCGCCGCGCGGGCGCACAGCGCGCTCACCCCGTGCATGGGCGGCGTCTCGCGGGCGGGACCGCCGTCGAAGCGCACCGCGATCGCCACCCGTGAGGCGTCCGGCAGGCGCCGCACGACGACGCGCGCCCCGTTCTCGGCCCGCGCGTCCACCGCGTCCGATCCCACGGCGCCGTCGAGCGTCGGCGGCGCGGCGATCTCGGCCAGCATCGCGTCGATCGCCTCGCGCCCGTGCGCCGCGATGGCCCGGTCGGGATCTTCCTCGTCGAGCGCGTCCCCGCGGCCCCCGTCGAGCACGACGCCGAGCCCGAGCGCGTCGAGCGGCGCCTCGCCTTCGCCGCCGCTCCCGCGGGCCCCGATCCATCGTGCCCCGACCCATCGCGCCAGCGCGCGTGGGCCATCCGCGGGCGCCGCCTCCGTCGCCGCCACCGGCTCCACCGACAGCAGCGCCCAGCTCTCCATGAGCCTCGCGGCCGCGTCGGGGCCGCCACGCCGGACGACCAGCACCGCCCCCTCGCGGAGGGGGAACACGTCCGCGCTCGCGTCGCCGCCCAGCCGCGCGACCCAGCGCCCGCCGAGGCTGGCCGCGCGGCCGACGTGGGGCTGCCAGCTGGCCACCGCGGCCGACGGCGCGTCGCCCACCTCGAGGCGCGATCGCTGCCCGGCCCGTGGGGATCGCGTCGCGCGATCGCGGCTCGCCAGGGGGACGTCCCCGAAGGTCTCGCCGACCGCGTCGCGGAGCGCGCCGGCCTCGACGTCGCCGACCGCGACCAGCAGCGCGCGGCCACGACCGAAGTGCTGGCCGAGGAAGCGTGCGACCGCCTCGGGCGACGCCTCCTCGCTCGGGCCGAGCGGATCGACCGGCCCCTCGGTCAGCGCCGCGAGCGCGAGCGCGTCCGCGCGCCGCGTCGGGCTCACCGCCGCCCGGCGGCTGTCGACCAGGCGGCGTCGCGCGGAGGCGAGCGCCTCGGGATCCACCTCCCGGGTGCCCAGCGCAGCGGCGAGCGCAGCCAGGCAGCCGCGCAGCGCCTCGCGTCGGCAGGGCGTCGACAGCTCGATTCCGTCCGCGAGCACGCGCGCCTCGAGCGTCGTCCCCGCGGTGGCCACCCACGCGCCGAGCGCGGCGGCCTCGAGCGGCGCCGCGTCCCGCGCCCCGGCGTCGACCCAGAGCGAGAGCCAGACGCGCCCCTCGGTCGGCCGCGCGATCACCCGCAGCTGCACGCCGGCCGCCTCGTCCTGGACGCCCTCCGTGCTCGGGTGCGCGGGAGGAGCGGTGGGCGCGCTGCCGCACGCGGCGAGCGTCAGCCAGCCGAGGAAGAGGAGCCGACGGATCATGAGCGCGGCTCGGTCCCGCGGAGGAGGCGGCCGATGTTGTCGCGGTGTCGCCAGACGACGACGCCGAGGATCGCGGCCGTCATCGCGCTCCTCGGGGACACGCCGAGCAGCGCGTGGCTGACCGCCGCGCCGGCCAGCGCGCCGCCGAGCGATCCCACGCTGGCGCGCCCGCTCGCCTTCTTGAGCGCGACGTACGAGACCAGCGCCACCGCGCCCGCGGGAGGCACGAGGGCCAGCATCACGCCCGCCGCCGTCGCCGCCCCCTTGCCGCCGCGGAGGCGGTGCCAGACCGGGTAGCAGTGGCCGACCACCGCCGCGACGCCGGTCGCCGCCGTCCACGGGTCGTCGGGCCCGAGCAGCGCGCGCGCGACCAGGGCCGGCGCCGCGCCCTTCGCCGCGTCGAGCGCGAGCACCGCGCGGCCGGTCTTCTTGCCCAGCACGCGGCCGACGTTGGTCGCCCCGACGTTGCCGCTGCCTTCTCCGCGCAGGTCCGCGCCCGCCCGCCGCGCGGCGAGCAGACCGAAGGAGATGGAGCCGAGCGCGTAGGCGCCGGCGGTGAGCGCCGCTCCGAGCACCGCGAGAGGGTAGTTCGCGGTTGACCGGCCGCCAGCCGACGGCGCAAGGTCGCCCCATGCGCCGCGCGCTCACCCTCACTCTCCTGCCGGGTCTCTTCGCGCTCGCCGCCTGCGACGGGGGGAGCGACCCGGTCGACGCCGGCTCCGACTCGGGGGCGGGTCCCGCCGTCGTGCTCACGGTGCACGCCTTCGAGCAGACCGACGGGCTGATGGGCAACGTGGGGCGCGTGACGCCGACGACCGGCAACGTCTTCTATGCGCTCGACATCACCCTCGAGGCGCGCCGCGCGGGGCCCCTCCCGGTCGCGCCCATCGCGTTCAACCTCACGCTGAGCGACGGCATGATCATCCGGGGCGACTCCTCGACCAACGACGTCGCCGACGGGTGCTCGAGCCGCAACGTGCCGGAGGGCGAGAGCACGAGCTGCAAGGTCGTCTTCGAGCTGCTCGAGGGGAGCGCGGCGCCCGAGACGCTGGAGTGGACGGACGGCGCGCGCCGCGCGGTCGCCCTCGTGCCCACCTGAAGACGCAAAACGGGCGCCCCCCGGAGGAGACGCCCGCAGACGCGAGTGAGACGAGACGGTTCAGGCGGCGGCGACGAGGGGCTCGAGGGCCTTCTGCAGGCGGCAGCGGATCTTGTGCTTCTTCGAGTAGACCGTCTTGACCGAGATCTCCATCTCCTCGGCGATCTCCTCGGGGGTCAGGCCGTCGACGTAGTAGAGGCGGACGAAGTCGCGGTCCTTCTCGGAGAAGGTGCCGAGCACCTCGTTGACCACCGCCCAGCGCTCCTTCTCGAGCACGTCCTCGAAGGGGCTGTCGTCGATGGAGCCGATCTGCTCGGCGTCGGCGAGGGTGGTGGTCTGCGGCTGGCGCGCCACGCCGCGGAGGTAGTCCCAGGCGCAGTTGGTGGCGAGCATGCCCACCCAGCTCGAGAGCTTGTTGCCGCGCTCCGGGTCGAAGGTGCGGAGCTTGTGCATGTTCCGCTTGTTCAGGCTGAGCAGGAACATCGCGTAGATCTCGCGGACGTCCTCGCTCGTGATGCTGCCCGGGAAGCGGCTCGTGACCTTGTGGATGCAGCGGTAGATGAGGCGGTCGTAGCGGCGGTGGAACTCGCGCCAGGCGGTCCCGTTGCGGAGGAGCATCCGGGTGAGGAGCTCGGCCTCGGTCCAGTCGGCGGCGGTGGGGGTGGAGAGGGTCTGGGTCTGGGTCTGCGTCATGTTGGTCTTCCTCGTCTCGATTGCGTCTCGGCTCCTCCCTGAGCACTGGCCGTGCCAGCGATCGGAGCTGTCGAGATCATTGAGGAAAACGGTTGTGTGACGCTTCGCGGGCCGGAGATCGTAACAGTTGGCGGGGGGGTGTTACGGTGCACCGAGAGCGGCGGCTGTTACGCTGTTACGCTCGAAAGCTTCCTCTCGAAATGCCGTTTGGGACGGGAACCCGTCGCCCCGTTCGTTGTCGGCCAGAAGCGATGCACAAGAACGCCCTCCCACTCGCCTTCGCCTCCCTCCTCGTCGCCTGCGGCGGGGCCACGCCACGCCCGGCCGTCCCCGGCAGCGGCGACACGGTCTCCATGGAAGAGATGCGCATCGTCGCCGGGCGCGACGACGACGGCTCGCTCGTCTTCGACAGCTACGACGCCGGCCAGCTCTTCGAGCGCGGCACGGAGCTGCTCAACGCGGGGCGATGCCGCGAAGCGGTGTCGACCTACTACGACCGCCTCGTGCGCGAGTTCCCGAGCAGCCGCTACGTCGGCGCGGCCCTCTACAACTCGGGCCTCTGCCTCCACGAGGGCGGCGAGCTCGAGGCGAGCATTCCTTACTATCAGGGAGTGCTCGAGCGGGCCGCGGCGGGCCGGGACGCCAAGCACGCGGGGCTCCAGCTCGCGCAGGTGCTGGTGAACCTCGAGCGCTGGGAGGAGGCGCTCCCCCACGTCGACCGCGTGTTGCTGCGCGAAGACCTCGAGGCGCCCGAGCGGCTCGAGGGGCTCGCGCGCCGGGCGCAGGCCCTCCTCGGGCTGGAGCGGATCGAGGACGCGGAGCGGCAGGCGCGCGACGCGCTGAGCTACTACCGGATGCAGCAGCGCACCGGGCAGATCCCCGAGCCCTACTTCGCGGCCGCCTCCAACTACGTGCTCGCCGAGGCGGTCCGGCTGCGCTCCGAGCAGATCGAGCTGCCCGCCGCGGACGCCCAGACCCAGCACCAGGCGCTCGACCAGCGCGCGCGGCTCGTGCTCGACGCCCAGCGCGAGTACTTCAACACCATCCGGCACACCGACGCGCACTGGGCGGCCGCGGCCGGCTACCGCATCGGCTCGATGTACGACCGCCTCTACCACGCGCTCATGGAGGCGCCGATCCCGCCGCCCACGCGCGAGATCGCCGAAGAGACGATGCCGGTGTACGAGGAGGAGTACCGCTCGGAGCTCTCCCGGCACGTGCGGCCGCTGCTCCGCCACGCCATCCGCTACTGGGAGCTGACCCTCCTCATGGTCGAGCGCACGGGCGTGCAGACGGAGTGGGCGGAGCGGACCCAGGGCGAGCTCGAGCGGATGCGCGCGCTGCTCCTCGACGCGACCGACCCCGAGCCGGAGGGTGAGGCGGAGGAAGCGGAGGAGGGCGCGAGCGGACCCTCGGCGGCCCTGCCGGCGCTGCCCGAGCTTCCCACCGAGATGCGCCGCGAATCCGGGGTCGGCGCGGAGGTTGCTCTGGCCGCGGCTCGGCGGGCTCCTTCGAGCGGCCCTCGCGTGGGCGCGCTGGCGCTCGCCCGCTGAGGCCAAGTGCTCGGAATCGCAGGGCATCATGCGCGGTAGCCGGCGCGCTACGGATCTGCCTTGACAGCCCCCTGACTCCAGCGTACAACACGCGCCCTCCCGGTCCCGGGGGGTGGCTCGGTGCGCTTGCGGTTGGCCGGGTTCTCGAGTTGAAAACTCGGCTGGCGTAGCTCAACTGGTAGAGCACCTGTTTTGTAAGCAGGGGGCTACGGGTTCGAGTCCCGTCGCCAGCTCTCCGGTAGAAGCCGAGAATAGTGACATGTTTACGGAGGGTTGCCCGAGTGGTCAAAGGGAGCAGACTGTAAATCTGCCGGCTTTATGCCTACGCTGGTTCAAGTCCAGCACCCTCCACTCGCGGGAGTAGCTCAGTTGGTAGAGCGTCAGCCTTCCAAGCTGAATGTCGCCGGTTCGAACCCGGTCTCCCGCTGTTCTCGCAAGAGAGCTTGTTCGTAGAGAGAGCTGTTTCCAGAAAAGCAGAGTTCGCCCAGGTAGCTCAGTGGTAGAGCACCTCCTTGGTAAGGAGGAGGTCGTGAGTTCAATCCTCATCCTGGGCTCTCACCGTCGCGCCGCCTGCGCGTGACGGCCGACTGAAGACGCCGATAAGAATCTTTTTGAGGAGCGACACCGATGGCGAAGGAAAAGTTCGTCCGTACCAAGCCGCACGTCAACGTCGGCACGATCGGTCACATCGACCACGGCAAGACCACCCTGACCGCCGCGATCACCAAGGTGATGAGCGACAAGTTCGGTGGCAACGCGGTGGCGTACGCGGACATCGCCAAGGGCGGGACCGTCCGTGACGACTCGAAGATCGTGACGATCGCCACGAGCCACGTGGAGTACGAGTCGGAGAACCGCCACTACGCGCACGTCGACTGCCCCGGGCACGCCGACTACGTGAAGAACATGATCACCGGCGCGGCGCAGATGGACGGCGCCATCCTGGTG